>NZ_JANSJC010000017.1:0-60196 GCF_047462375.1 Synechococcus sp. H55.8
CCCCCGGCCCCTCTCCCAGAGGGAGTACTCCCTTACCCCCGGCCCCTCTCCCAGAGGGAGTGGGGAGTTAGGGATAGGGCTCCGCGCGGCCAGCGCGTTCGTGACAGCGTTACGTGGCAATAACGTTTCATTGCTATTTGATGATGACTAAGTAAGCAGAACTTTGCGGCTTGGCTATAGGGAACTGTCTAGGGGCGCATTGACAACCCCTTTACGAGCCTGTCCATGGGCTGCGTAAGGATCCCCCGACTTAAGTGGTGGGAGTGGCAACGACCCTACGGGTAGAGTCCCGCCGAAGCAGCTAAGCAGTCTGTTGTCCGCCTACAATGGCCCGGCAGCGAATGTAGGGACCGCCTGCATCCACCTTGGCCGGCTGCCCCTTGCCGCAATGGCCAGATCCCAGGTCCCAGAGAAAATCCCGCGAGACGGCATCCACCGATTGCAACACTTCAAAGGCATTGCCCGTGATGGTGACCCCTCGCAGCAGCTCCGCCAGCTTGCCGTTGCGAATGCGGTAGGCCCGCTCCACGCCAAACATAAACTCGCCGGTGGAGTCGGCTTGCCCGTTTCTGGCCCCATCCAGGAAGTAGCCGTCGGGAGTGCTGGCGATGATCTCCTCCAAAGTCTGGGATCCCGGCTCGAGGTAGGTGTTGCGCATGCGGATGAGGGGCTCATCGGCATATTCCCAGGCGCGGGCGTTGCCGGTAGGCTCGACGCCGAAGTGGGCAGCCGTTTCGCGGTTGTGCAGGTAGCTCACCAAAATGCCGTTTTGGATGATGGTGGTGGTTTGGGTGGGAACGCCTTCGTCGTCCACCGGCAGCGTCCCCCCTGCCCCCGGCATAAATTCGGAGCGGCCTGAATCCTTGAGCGTAACCAGTTCGCTGGCCACCCGCTGGCCCAGCTTGCCGGCAGCCACCGAGCCGGCCAAGACAAAATCCGCCTCGACGGTGTGGCCAATGGCCTCGTGCACCAGCAGACCCACGATGGAAGGAGACAAAATGACCGTGGCCCATCCTCCCTCGGCGTAGCCTGCGGAGAGGAGATCGACCGCAGTAGCAGCCGCCTTTTCCGCCATCTGCAAGGGATCCGAGCGGAACAGACAGTCCCACCCCCCCGTTACCCCGATGGACTCGGCGCCGCTGCTCAGTTGGCCATCGGCCTCGGCCACCGCTTGTACCCGCAATTCGGGGCGCACCAGGCGAAAGGCCACATCCGCCCCATCGGTGGTGACAATGGCTTTTTCCTCGTAGATCTCGTTGTAGGTGCAACTGGCGGAGCTAATACGAGCGGAAGACTTCTGGGCTTGGGCTTCCGTTTCCAAAACCAACTGGATCTTCGCCTCTAGAGGCTTGTTGAGCACCTCTCCCACGCCGGGCTCGCAAAACTCCCCTTGGGCCAACCGCACGCTGGGCAAAGCCTGCAACTTGTGTTTGCGGTAGTCGGCGCTGGCGCGGGCAGCCTGCTGCGCCTCGGCAATGGCCTCTCGAATGGCAGCCGGCGAGGGATCCCCGGTGGCGGCAAAGCCCCAGGTGCCGGCCTCTAGCACCCGCACCCCCACGCCGGAACGGCGGCGAACCGCGGTGCGCTCAAGGCGGCCTTTCTCGGCGGTGACACTGCGAAACACCTTGCTGTGGTAGCGCAGTTCCACAAAGCCAGAGCAATCTCGAAGGATGTCGCGCAGAAGGTCTCGCATGGCAACAGGGGGATAGATGCGGTGCTCAATTCAGCATAGCCTCATTGTGGGCTTAATCGGGGTCGAACCTTGGCCTGACGGGAAGGGATCCCAAAGGAGAGGATGGAGAACGACGCACAATGAGAAAAGCCAAGGAGCCGACCGTTGCAGGTGAAAAGATATGGGGTGAGTTTCAGCGACAAGTGGGTGGCTGCAAGCCGGCAGAACCAAAGCTGTCTCTGGCTGGGCTTGGATCCCAATCCAGAGCTGTTACCTGCCCACCTCAGGCCAAAGGGAGAGCCCGATTCCAACCTGGTTGCCTCTGCAACACCGCAAATGATGGCCGCCTTGCTGGACTGGCTGGGCTGGGTGATCGAGCAGACGCAGGATCACGTGTGCGCCTACAAGCCGACGCTGGGGTTTTATTTGGCCCTGGGATCTGGCGGCCTGGAGTTGCTGGAAGCGGTGCTGCGCCGAGTGCCCACAGGGATCCCGGTCATTCTCGATGCCAAGTACGCCGATTTGAACAGCGCCTCTGTTCTGGCTCGGCAGGCTTTTGAAGTTTGGAATGTGGATGCCCTCACCCTCAATCCTTATGCAGGCCAGGATCTGGTGGCTCCGTTTTTGCTCTATCCTCACAAAGCTGTGTTTCTGCTCTGCCGTACCAGCAATCCGGGGGCCAACGCCATCCAGGACTACCCTGCCGAAGCCATCGCCGGGCAGCAGGAAGGAATAGAGAGCGTGGAACCCCTTCACCTAAATCTGGTGAAACAGTGCCGCCATTGGGGCACACCCGAACAGGTAGCGCTGGAAGTGGGATCCGCGCATCCCTCAGTGATGGGTCGCATCCGCGCCGCTGCTCCCGAACGGCTGATCTTGGCCCGCAGCCTCTGGGGAGAGGGCGTGGACTGGCAGGCTTGTCTGCAGGCGGGGTTGAACGCCCATGGAGAGGGCCTGTTGCTGCCGGTACCCCAGGACTGGTTGGCTCGCCAGGATTTGAAAGAGGCTGTAAGCCAGTTGCGAGAAACCGTGGAAACAGCTCGCTCTCAGAAGGGACAGTCGGGATCTGGGTCGGCTTGCACCTTGTGGGTGCCGGATGTCTGTCTGTTGCAGCCCAATCCTCATACGGATTTGATCCTAGAGCTGTACGACATCGGCTGTATTCTATTTGGAGATTATGTCCAGGCTTCTGGGCAAACTTTGCCCTATTACATTGATCTGCGTACCATTATTTCCAAGCCGCAAATCTTCCATCGCGTTCTCAAGGCTTACGCAGAGATTTTAGAAACCCTTTCCTTCGAGCGGATTGCCGGGATCCCCTATGGATCTCTGCCGACGGCAACCGGATTATCCTTGCGCTTAAATAAGCCGATGATCTATCCCCGCAAAGAGGTAAAAGCCCACGGAACTCGCCGGCAAATCGAGGGATCCTACCAACCGGGGGAAACGGTGGTTGTAGTGGATGACGTTTTGATTACAGGGCGCAGCGCCATGGAAGGAGCCGAGAAACTGCGCTCGGCAGGGCTAAAGGTGGAAGACATTGTGGTGCTGATCGATCACGAGCAGGGGGCGCGAGAGCGTTTGCAAGAGCAGGGGTACCGCGGCCATGCCGTTCTCACCCTCTCGGAAATCAAAACCACTCTTTTCCGCGCCGGCCGCATTGACGAAGCCCAGTTTAATCATCTCTCCCAGCTCTCACCCCCAGCCCCTCTCCCTGAGGGAGAGGGGAGTTAGAGCGGCGCGAAAGCTACAACGACATGGTTCGGTTACGGAAAGCCGGTAGGGCTGCCATGCCGACCCCAAACCCGATGGCCAGACGCAGCTAGAGAACCAAGTTAACCAGCTTTTTCGGCACCACCACCACTTTTTTGGGCGTCGCCCCTTCCAGATACTTTTGCGCCGCCTCAGACTGAAGGGCCAAGCGTTCCTGCTCCTCTGGCGTCACGTCCGCCGGTGCCTCAAATGAGCCGCGCAATTTGCCGTTCACCTGAATCACAATGGTTACCGTGTCGGCCACCAGAGCCGCCGGATCATGGCTGGGCCAAGATTGACGATGGACTGAGTCCGGGCCGCCCAGCGCCTGCCACAACTCCTCGGCAATGTGGGGGGCAAAGGGGGCCAAGAGCAACACCAGGGTGCGCATCCCCTCCGCATAGACCGGCGAATCCGGGATCCCGGCCTCGGCCAGGGCGTTGCTCAGCTTCATCAGCTCGGCGATGGCGGTGTTGAGCTGGTATTCCTCCAGATCCTCACTGACTGCCTGGATGGCCGTGTGGACGGCGCGGCGCAGATCTTTTTCGGCCTTGGTCAGGGATCCCGCCTCGACCTGGGCCTGCAGCAGCTCGGCGGCTTTGCCCCGCAAGGACTCCGTCCCGCTACCGCGAACGACAAACTCGTACACCTGCCGCCAGACGCGGTTGAGAAAGCGAAACTGGCCTTCCACATCGGCGTCGTCCCACTCCAGATCTTTCTCGGGGGGCGCCTTGAAGAGGATAAACATGCGGGCTGTGTCCGCTCCGTAGTGGGCCAGCACCTCCTCCGGATCCACGCCGTTGCCTTTGGATTTGGACATGGTGGCGTAGATAACTTGCAGGGGCTCGCCGGTCTCTGGATCTGTGGGGTTGTTGGGATCCTTGACCAGAGCCGCCGGGATCCAGCGATCCTTGCCGGACTTGTTGGGGTTGTAGTAGGTGCGCCCCTGCACCATCCCCTGGGTGAGCAGACGCAAGAACGGCTCGTCAAAATTCAGCAGCCCCTGATCTCGCAGCACCTTGGTGAAAAAGCGGGAATAGAGCAGGTGCAAGATGGCGTGCTCGATACCGCCCACGTACTGATCTACCGGCAGCCAGGCGTTGACCAGGTCTCTGCGGAAGATCTCGCGGTCGTTGCGGGGATCGCTGAAGCGCAGGAAATACCAGGACGAGCAGATGAAGGTGTCCATGGTGTCGGTCTCGCGGCGGGCATCGGCGCCACAGGTGGGGCATTTTACCTTCACCCAGTCCTCCAAGTGGGCCAAGGGAGAGCCACCTCGTCCGCTCAGCTCCACATCCTCCGGCAACAGCACCGGCAGATCCTCCTCCGGCACCGGCACAATCCCGCAGTGGGGGCAATGAATTACGGGGATGGGGCAGCCCCAGTAGCGCTGCCGCGAGATGAGCCAATCCCGCAGGCGGTAGTTCACCTGCCGTTCCCCCAAGCCCTGACTCTCTAACCAGGCGATGGCTCTTTCTACGCTCTGCCCTGGGCCTTTGCCCACCGGGATCCCGTCCAAGGGGCCGGAGTTGATCATCACCCCTTCCCCTGTCCAGGCCGACTGCAGATCTGCAGCCGTCTCCCCTGCCTCGCCGGGCGGCTGCACCACCTGCTTGATGGGCAGGCCAAACTTGCGGGCAAACTCGAAGTCCCGCTGGTCGTGGGCGGGCACGGCCATGATGGCCCCCGTACCGTAGCCCATCAGCACATAGTCGGCAATCCAGATGGGGATCCGCTCTTGGTTGACGGGGTTGATGGCGTAGGATCCCGTCCAGACGCCCGTTTTTTCCCGGTCTTCGGCGCTGCGCTCGATCTCGCTGCGGGCGGCAGCCTCGGCCTGGTAAGCCTTGACGACGGGCTGTTGCTCAGGGGTGGTGAGCTTGTCCACCAAGGGGTGCTCCGGCGACATGACCATGAAGGTGGCCCCCCAGAGGGTATCGGGCCGCGTGGTGAACACCGGCAGCTCCTCCCCTGTCTCCGCTTTGAAGACAACCCTAGCCCCCACCGACCGGCCGATCCAGTTCTCCTGCATAATGCGCACCCGCTCCGGCCAGCCGGAGAGCTGTTCTAGGTCGGCCAGCAGTTGGTCAGCATAGGCGGTGATTTTGAAAAACCACTGCTTGAGCAGGCGCTTTTCCACCAGAGCGCCGGATCGCCAGGAGCGCCCCTCCGCATCCACCTGCTCGTTGGCCAGCACCGTCTGATCCACGGGATCCCAGTTCACCGCCGCCTCTTTTTGGTAGGCCAGGCCCGCCTTCAAAAATTGCAGGAAGATCCACTGCGTCCATTTGTAGTAGTCTGGCGAACAACTGGCTATCTCCCGCTCCCAGTCGTAGGAAAGCCCCAGCCGTTGCAGTTGATCCCGCATCTGGGCGATGTTCTGGTAGGTCCACTTGGCCGGCGGGATCCCCCGGTCGATGGCGGCATTCTCCGCCGGCAGACCAAAGGCATCCCAGCCCATCGGGTGCAGCACCGCGTACCCTTGCATGCGCTTGTGGCGGGCAATCACATCGGTGATGGTGTAGTTGCGGACATGCCCCATGTGCAGGTTGCCGCTGGGGTAGGGGAACATCGACAAAGCATAAAACTTGCGGATCCCGTCCTTCAACTCTGGGGTGCGATCCAGCCCCATTTCACGCCAGTGGGCCTGCCACTTGCTCTCGATGGCCCGGGGATTGTAGCGCGCGTCCACGGTTTGATGCTCCTGGGGAAAAAGCGCTCACCCTTTACATGCTACGCAAGTTTTAAAATCAGTAGGTTTCTTCGTGCCACCTATCTGCTTTCTTCAGCTCCTTCTGGAACTTGCTCCAATCCTGACCGGCTTGTTCGGCCAAGGGCCCCATGACGTTGTTGATCCCGTCTTCCATCCCCTTGAGGCCGCAGATGTAGGTGTAGGTGTTGGGCTTTTGCAGCATCTCCCACAGCTCAGCGCCGTACTCCGCCATGCGGTTTTGCACGTACATCTTTTTGCCGTCGGGGGTTTGCTGTTCGCGGCTGATGGCGTAATCGACGCGGAAGCGATCCCCGTACTGGGCTTTCCAGGCCTCTAGATCCCCGTGGTAGAGCAAGGTGGAAGTGGTAGGTACCCCAAAAAACAGCCAGATCCTGCCCTGATAGTTGGGATCCTCCTCAAACAGATGCTTGATGAAGGCGCGAAAAGGGGCGATGCCGGTGCCGGTGGCGATCAAAATCAGGTTGGCGTTCTCATCTTCGGGCAGTAGGAAGGTTTTCCCCGAGGGCCCGGTGATCATCACCTCGTCGCCGGGTTTGAGATCGGTGAGGAAGCCGGAGCAGACCCCCACCCCCGGCTGGCCCGTCTCTTTATCCACGTATTCGGCCCGCTTCACGCTCAACGAAACGGTGCGCCCCTCGCCATCATCGCCGTAGCGGGTGGACGCAATGGAGTAGAGGCGGGGCTTGTGGGGCTTGCCTTTGGCATCTTCGCCAGGGGGGATAATGCCAACGCTTTGCCCTTCTAGGTAGCGGTAGTTGGGATCCGGCAAGCTGAGCACGATGTGCTTGGTCAGCCCGGGCGCCCCCTCGCCGACAATGGAGTAGGTCTCCACACATTGTCCGATCAGAGGCGCGTTGGGACGATACAGATTGACGACAACCTCTCGCTTTTCTGCGCTGGCAACCATAACTGCGATCTGCTCCTGGCACTGGAGAGAAAATGGATAGCAAACACCATAGCAGCCCGGCTGGCCAAATGGAACTTGCCAGCAGAGAAGCCGGCAGCCCTTTCGAGCTGATGCCGAGAGCGACACCCCCAAAAAACTGCTCCCAGCCGAGCTCAGCGGCCAAGAATATGCATTTTTTGTTAAATTGTTCCTTAAGGTGCTGATATCTCTGGCCTGCAAGCGGGTTGTGAGGTAGTGGCTCTGTTGTGGTATCATGCAGAGCCGTAACAGTTGGTAACTTTCCTAGCAGCTTTTTCTCAGTTTTGCCCTGCCCGTCCCCAAGGAGTTCCCATGGCAAGCAGTCCTGATCGTATTGTGATGATTGGTGTCGCCGGAGATTCTGGCTGTGGCAAATCCACGTTTTTACGTCGGCTGGGGGATCTGTTTGGCCGGGATCTGATCACCACCATTTGTCTGGACGACTATCACTCCTTGGATCGCTACCAGCGCAAAGAGAAGGGCATCACGGCACTGGATCCCCGCGCCAACAACTTCGACCTGATGTACGAGCAGGCCAAGGCGCTCAAGAATGGCCAAAGCGTGATGAAGCCGATTTACAACCACGAGACCGGCCTCATCGACCCGCCGGAGCGGGTGGATCCCAACCGCATCATCGTCCTGGAAGGGCTGCATCCCATGTACGACGAGCGGGTGCGCGAGCTGCTGGACTTCAAGGTGTACTTGGATTTGGCGCCGGAGATCAAGATTGCCTGGAAGGTGAAGCGGGACATGGCCGAGCGGGGCCACACTTACGAAGATGTGTTGCGCTCGATCGAGGCTCGCCGTCCCGATTTTGAGGCTTATGTCGATGTGCAGAAGCAGTATGCCGATGCCGTCATCGAGGTTCTGCCCACCCAGTTGCTGCCAGAGCTGGATCCGGAGCACAAGGTGTTGCGGGTACGGCTGATTCAGCGGGAAGGGGTCAAGTACTTCGACCCCGTTTACCTCTTCGACGAAGGCTCCACCATCGATTGGATCCCTTGCGGCAAAAAGCTGACCTGTTCCTATCCGGGCATCCGCCTCCACTACGGCCCTTCCACCTACTTCGATCACCCGGTTTCGATTTTGGAGATCGACGGCACCTTTGAAAAACTGGAGGAAGTCGTCTACATCGAGAACCACTTGAGCAACCTGTCCACCCGCTACTACGGCGAGCTGACGGAACTGTTGCGCAAGCACCCAGAATACCCGGGATCCCGCAATGGCTCTGGCCTGATTCAGGTTATCGTGGGCCTAAAGCTGCGCGCCCTTTACGAGCAAATCCAGGCCGAAGCCAAAGAGTTGGCGGTGGCTTCCTAACCTTTGCCCGCCCAAGCGGCTCAAGAGGGATTGCCGGTAGAGTGTTGCTGCAGGTAGGCTGACCCGGTGGGAGTCAGCGTCAAGGTTTGGGTCTATGCAGGGATTCCAGTTGGAGATCTTTCCAGAGGGATCCGTCCTCATTCAGCGGGCCATCGAGGTTTGGCAAAGCCGGGCAGCGGCTGCCATCCGGGAGCGGGGACGTTTTACCGTGGTCCTGGCGGGGGGAAGCACCCCCAAGCAGTTGTATGCTGCTCTCGCCCAAACCCAAGGGATCCCTTGGCAACAAACCTGGCTGTTCTGGGGAGATGAGCGCTACGTCCCCCCGGAGCATCCCGAGAGCAACTACCGCATGGTGCAAGAAACCCTGCTGAAGTGGATCGGGATCCCGGCCGATCAGGTGTTTCCCATGCCCACCCAAGCGGGGGATCCGCTTCGCGATGCTGCCGACTATGAGGCGACCCTGCGGCGGCTTTTCGGCGCGGAGTGCCCTTCTCTCGACCTGATCTGGCTGGGGGTAGGGGAGGACGGCCACACAGCCTCTTTATTTCCCGACACCGCCGCCCTGCAGGTGCAACACCGCTGGGTAACAGTGGGGCAGAAAGGGCCGGAGCCGCGTCTAACCTTGACCTACCCTGTCCTCAATCGGGCAGCCCAGGTGGTGTTCTTGGTAACCGGAGCGAACAAAGCTGCCATTGTGAAAGAGGCGCTGACCACCGAGGCCCACCTACCCTGCCAGCGCGTCAACCCCAACGGACGGCTGCTCTGGTTGCTGGATGCGGCGGCGGCAGCTCAACTGCCCCTGCCAGCCGTCGCGCTGCTCAGGTGACGTACCCCCGCCCTCATGCTGATGCATAGAGGGCAAGCTGCTCGTTTCAACAGGGAGCGATTGTGGGAACCCCACCGCGTCCAGATTCCGGCAACGCCGTTTTGTGCAACCACCTCGGTTCCAGCACAGAAACTCCCGGCCCTTGCTGCCGCGGCCGTCCTGCCGACAGAGGGCGGGTTGGCTAAACGCGATTAAGCCACTCCTCAAGCGCTTCCCTCACCCCCAGCCCCTCACCCCCGGCCCCTCTCCCAGAGGGAGAGGGGAGTTGAAAACCGGCGGGGCAGGGATCCCTCAGGGGGTGCCGGGCAAATTCTTCAGTACTGGGATGACCAGCTCTTGGACGGGCAGGGCCACAGGCTGAGCGGAGTCGCTGCTCAGAGAACTGGATGGCACCGCAGGGGAAGAGCTTGGGAGCTCGCCAATGGGCCGCAGTTGCCAGCGGATGATCTGATCGCCGCGGTAAAAAGTAACCAGCAACTGATCCCCCTGCGACTGGATTTGCCAAGTGCCATCGCCGCTATTGACCGAAATATGGCCGCCGGAAAACGGTGCATCCAAAACCGGCCCCGATTGGGTCCAGATACGTCCTCCACCCGTTTCCAAGACCAATTGCACCGTTGCCCCCTGCCCCTGGCCACTCAAAATTTGGCCGGTTCCGCTCCAAACCCGGGTTTCTGTCTGGGCCACAGCGGGCTGCCCAAGCTGCAAAACCACGAGCAACAGCCCTGCCCAGCTCCGGTGGCTTCGCCGTCCCCCTCTCCCATCAGAGAGGAAGAAAGAAGAGCGAGAGAAAAAAGCCATTGCACCCACGTTGATACCACACGTCGCGATAAGTCTAAAACAGACAAAAAATGAAGCAGTCCTTTACACAGTCTTTTTCGCAGTCTGCCGGCAGCACTCAGGATCCCTCCTTTGGCTCTGAGCTGAGCCTGCTGCCAGCATCCTCTCTCGGCTTGATCCCAATCTAGCAACCCCCATCCCCCCAGACAGGATGTAACCTGAGGCTCTGGCTGCGGGGATCCCCAGCAACTGTTTCGCCAATGCGCAGAGGTGGGTCTGCAGGTATTTTCTAGGCGATCCTTCCCACTATTTATTACTACTGAAGCTTGAGAGACTATTTGAGAGCAAGGAAACGCTCCAGAGCTGCCACCATCGCCGGTGGCCAACGGCGGACAGATCTCACCCATTCCAGGTCGGCGTAGCGGGGATCCAGCCCTTGCACGGCTACCCAGTGACTTTCGGCTTCTCCCTGGCGACCCTGCACCCAGAGAATGGCACTGAGAGCGGCCCGCATATCTGGAAACCTCGGGTACTTGCGCACCAAAGCCCGCATCAAGCGCAGCGCAGCCTCTGTTTCGCCCATCTGGTAGAGGCTGAGGGCATAGTTGGCCTGGGCAAAAGCGTAATCGGGAGCCAGCTCCGTGGCGCGGCGGTAGTCGGCCAAAGCCTGCTGCCAGTTGCCCAGCCCCGCTTCAGCATTGCCGCGGTTGTTGTAGGCCGCCGCATCGTTGGGATCCAACTGCAACACCCGTTCGTAATCCGCAATCGCCTCCTGCCACCGCCCCAATCCCTCCAAAGCAGCCCCTCGATTCAGATAGGGATCCGGCGCCTCAGGAGCCAAACGAATGGCCTCAGCGTAGTCCTCCAGAGCTGCCTGGAATTGGTGCTGGCCAACACGAGCATTGCCCCGATTGCTCCACAAGGCCGGATTGTGCGGCTGGATCTGCAACAGTTGAGTCCACAAGGCTTCCGCCTGGGCAAGATCCCCCCGCCCGGTAGCAGCAAAAGCCTCCTCAAACAGCCGATCGATCTCGGGATCTATCTTGGCGTTTGCCGCCGTAACTGGGGGCCAGATAGGGATCCCTAGCCAAAGCAGCAACCCCAGCAAGAGGGCAGAGAGTAGGTTGGGTACAGGAACGAACTTCATGGCTTCAACAGTTCCCTTGGGTGGGGCGTCCCCGTCCCAAGCCGTCACCGCAAGGGGTCTGACATCAACGCGCCCTGGAGGACTCGAACCCCCGACATCCGGTTTTGGAGACCGACGTTCTACCAACTGAACTAAGGACGCATTGGCAGGGACACACCCGCTTACTCAGTGTAGCAGGTACAACCCAAACCTCAGAGGGGCTGTTCCCGATTATCCATATTCTCTGTCTTGGCCTTGATGCGAGTGGCTTTGCCCACCCGATCCCGCAAGTAGAACAGCTTGGCCCGGCGCACTTTACCCCGCCGCAGCACCTGGATCGACTCAATGCGCGGGGAATGAATGAGAAAAACTCGCTCCACGCCGATCCCCTGGAAAACCTTGCGTACCGTAATGGTGCGGTTGATGCCGGAGTGGCGCATGGCAATGACCGTGCCCTCAAAAGCCTGCACCCGCTCCTTGCCCCCCTCTTGAATGCGAACTCCCACCCGTACCTGATCGCCAACCCGGATCTCAGGCAGATCCCTTTTCAGGTGCGCCGCCTCGATGGAGCGGATGATCTCTTCAGCGTTGATGCGAACGTTCATGGCCTTCCCGCGCTACCGGCAGTTAACTATGGTAGCAATCGTTCCTGTTTTCTGTACAGAGCTGGCCGAGGGATGCGGGAAACCGTGTTTACGCCCCCCGCCTTTTTCCAATAGTCTAGACAAAGACAAAGCTTTTTTAAGAATGGGAGATTTTCTGTGATCCTGCACACGGACAAGACTGAGACGGGATCCCTGTCTTCTCCCAAGCCTGTAGATCAGCCCCTGCCACAGAGCAGCCGCAAGCGATTTCCCTTTGGCTGGATGCTTTTGGGCCTGCTGTTGGCTGGCTTAGGGGGCAGCGGTCTCCTGATCCAGCGTCAGCTTCAGCAGCAGCGGGCAGAACGGCTGGAACGATTAACGGTACCGGTTCAGGTGGTGGATCTCACCCAACGTCTGCGGGTAAGCGGCCAGGTGCAGCCGATCCGACAGGTGAATGTTAGCCCCCGCGAGTCGGGTCGCCTGGCAGAACTGTTGGTGGATCAGGGGGATGAAGTGGTGGCAGGGCAGTTGTTGGCCCGGATGGACTACGGGGATCTGGCCAGCGGCATTCGGCAAGCGCAGGCCCGCATCCAAGAGCTGCAAGCCCGTCTAGCGGAGCAACAGGCCGGCGAGCGCCCCCCAGTGATCGCGGCGGCCCAGGCTAGGGTGGATGCAGCCCGGTCGCAGGTGGGTCTGGCCCAAAAAGAGCTGGAGCGCATTCAGGCCCTGGCACAGGCGGGGGCAGTAGCCCGCAGCGAGCTGGATCAACGTCTGGCCCGCCTGGAACAGGCGCAGGCGGATTTGCGGGCGGCCCAACAGGAGCTGCAGCGATTGCAACTGGGGAGCCGCCCGGAAACCCTGCAGCAAATTCAAGCTCAGATTGCTCAGGCGCAAGCCGAGCTGGCCCAACGGCAATCCCGGCTGGCCGAGGCCGAAGTCCGTGCCCCCTTTTCCGGTGTGGTGGTGCAGCGCTTTGCCGAAGTGGGATCCTTTGTAGCCCCGACAACCGCCGCTTCCGATGCCACTGCCGCTTCTTCCAGCTCGATTTTGGCGCTGGCCCAGGGAATTGAGGTGCGAGCAGAAGTGCCGGAAGCCCAAATTGCCCAAGTGCGGCTGGGCCAGCCGGTGGAGATCCGGTCTCTGGCCTATCCCGACCGCGTGGTACAGGGTCGGGTGAAGCGAATTGCCCCCGCTACGGTGGTGGTGCGGGAGGTAACGGTCTTTCGGGTCTTCGTCGAGCCGGAGCCCGGAGCCGACTTTTTGCGCACCGGCATGAATGTTTCGGTGGATTTCATCGGGGATCCCCAGCCGCAGGCTTTGACGGTGCCCTCGGTGGCCATCCTGCGCGAGGAAGGCCAGGAAGGCGTGATCCTACTGGATCCGCGAACCCGGCGACCTGTCTATCGCCGCGTGGAAACGGGCATCACCCAGGGTGGCGTTACCCAGATCCGCTCCGGTCTGCAGGCAGGGGATCGAGTCTTTACGGCCCTGCCGCCAGGAGTGAGCATAGGAACCCTGATCAAGGAAGTGGAGCAACAGCCATGAGCCTGGCAACTGCGGCCAAAATGGCCTGGCAAATGGTGCGACGGCATCGCTTGCGCACCGGGCTGAGCATGCTGGGGATCCTCATCGGCAACGCCGCCGTGGTGGCCATTGCCGGGTTTGGCCATGCTGCCCAGGAGCTGGCAGTGGATCAGTTTCGCTCTTTGGGCACCAATTTGCTCATTGTCTTTTCTTCCAGCTTGGGCCTGGCGGATGCGAGCAACACCCGCCCCATTACCCTCGAAGATCTGCGGGCGATTGTTGCGGAAGTGCCTGCCGTATCGGCAGCCGTCCCCAGCCTTGGAACCAACGTGCGGGCCGTGCGGGGCGGGGTGGATCGCCGCTATGAAGCCACCGGCACCTGGCCGGAGTATTTGTCGGTGCTCAATTTGGAGATCGAGCAGGGCCGCTTCCTCTTGCCGGCGGATATCGAGGAACAGCGACCGGTGGTGGTGCTGGGGAGCGAGGCCGCTGGCCAGTTGTTCGGCCTGGATCCTGCTGCTGCCATCGGGGAGACCGTCCTGTTGAACAACTTGCCCTTCGAGGTCATCGGCACCTTGCGCTCCAAGCCGACGGTGTTTGGCAACAGCGATGCCGGGCTGTTTTTGCCGGTGGATGTGGTGGCCAACCGCTTTGTCGGGCGGCGATCCCCTTATGGCCTGGAGCTGACAGCCATTTTTGTCTCCGCCCGCTCCGAAGCCGATCTGCCGGCTGCCGAGTTCCAGATCCGCAACCTGCTGCGGCAGCGGCACCAACTGGTGGGAGAAGACGACTTCATCATCCGCAACCAGAAGGTGCTCCTGGATGGCTCGGCCAGGATTTTGACGTTGCTGCGGGTGCTGCTGACGGGTACGGCGGCTCTCTCCCTGCTGGTGGGCGGGGTGGGGATCATGAATGTGATGCTGATCTCGGTGGCAGAACGCACCCCGGAGATCGGGCTGCGCAAGGCGATCGGAGCCGATAGCCGGCAGATCTTACAACAGTTTGCCGCCGAGGCGATCTTCATTGCCGTGACCGGGGGGGTGCTCGGGATCCTCTTCAGCAGCGGGGTTTTGGTGATTGTGCAGGTATTCACCCCCTTGGCCACCCGGATCGATCTGGTGGCGGTGGCGGTTTCCTTCACGCTTTCGACGGGGATTGGGCTGGTCTTCGGCATTTTCCCGGCCCGCAAAGCGGCGCAACTGGATCCCATCGAGGCCCTACGGGCTTAGAGCTCGTAGCCAAACAGACGGGGATCCGCCGGCTGTAAGTCCAGATCCGCCAGGCCGTATTCGGCCCAACGGCGATCCACCAGGCGGGCCACTTGCGGATCCGGGGCAAGGGGAGCCCGCCAGGGAGCATCGGTTTCCGGGGGGATCTTGGTGGTGGCATCGATCCCCATCTTGCCCCCCAGACCCCGTTTTTCGGTGGCAAAGTCCAGGGCGTCGAAGGGATTGTCCGGCAAAATAAACACATCCCGCTGCGGGTCTACTCGGGAACACAGGCACCAGAGCACCTGCCGTGGATCCCGCACGTTGATATCTTTGTCCACCACAATAACGAACTTGGTGTAGCTGAACTGGGGCAGGGCGCTCCAAAAAGCCAAGGCCGCCCGCCGCGCTTGGCCGGGATAGGCTTTGTCGATGGACAAGATGGCCGCCTTGTAGCCCAGGGCCTCCATGGGCAAAAAGAAATCCACGATCTCCGGCACCTGCTGCCTGAGGATGGGGGTATAGATGCGGTTGAGGGCCAGCGCCATCAGGTCGTTTTCTTTGGGGGGCTTGCCGCTGAAGGTGGTGAGGTAGAGGGGATCGCGGCGGTGGCTGAGGCAGTGGAAGCGGATGAGAGGAGCCTGCTCGTTGCGGGGGCCGTAGTAGCCGATGTGATCCCCGGCGGGGCCGTCGGGGGCCACCTCCCCAGGGGTGATGGTGCCCTCCAAGACGATCTCGGCCTGGGCCGGCACCTCCAGATCCACCGTCTTACAGCGGGCCAGGTGTAACCCTTCGCCGCTGTAGAGGCCGGCAAACAGCCACTCCGAGAGATCCACCGGCAGGGGCGTGGCCGCTGCCAGGATCACGGCGGGATCCACCCCGATGGCCACTGCCACTTCCAACTTCCGCCCCAGGGCCGCCGCCTTGCGCAGATGCCGGGTGGCCCCCCGCACCGACAGCCATTGCACCGTCATGGTGTTGCGGCTTTGCAGTTGCAGGCGGTACACCCCCACATTGGGGATCCCATTTTCCGGGTCTTTGGTAACCATCAGGCCCAACGTCAGCACCCGCCCGGCATCGCCGGGATAGACCCGCAGCAGGGGCAATTGGGTGAGATCCACCTCCTCTCCCCGCAGCACCACCTGCTGACAGGGGGGGAGCAGATCCCGGCTGGGCCTAGCCTTGAAGACGCTGAACAGCGCCTGCCCCAGCTCCACCGCCTGGGCAAAACTTTTTGGCGGGCGCGGCTGGTAGAGCAAGGCCAATTTTTTCCCCAGCTCCTCCAGCTCCCGCGGCTCCTCCATCCCCAAGGCCCAGCAGATGCGCTCCAGCGTGCCCAAAACGTTGATCAGCAGCGGCATCGCGGATCCCTTCACCCGTTCAAACAGCAGCGCCGGCCCCCCACAAGCCAAAAGGCGATCGGCGATCTCGGCAATTTCTAAGTCGGGATCCACTTCGGCTGAAACGCGGCGAAGCTGGCCACGGGACTCCAGCAGGGCAACGAAACGGCGCAGATCTCTGGGCATGAAGGGAGTACTCGCAGGGTGAGGGTCTCGCTAACTTAACTTATTTGATTTATTTGTCGCGGCTGAGGGCTAGGCCGCTCATGAAAGGCTTTTGCAGGGCAATAAACACCACCAGCGGCGGAATGCTGGCGATGATCGCCCCCAGCATCATGGGGCCATAGGAGGCGGAGCTATCCAAGTTCAGCAAGGATTGCAGCCCCACCTGCACCACCTGCCGCTCCCGGCCTTGCACGATCAAGCGGGGCCACAGGTACATATTCCAAGCGTAGACGAAGTGAATCACCGCCTGGGCCCCGATGGCATTCCAGCTCAGGGGGATCAGCACTTGGGTGAGAAACTGCAAGGGGTTTGCCCCGTCCAGTTGGGCCGCCTCCGCCAACTCGCGGGGGATGTTGGAAAAATGTTGGCGAAACAAAAACGTGGCCGTGGCGCTGGCCAGAAAAGGCACGATCAAGGCGTAGTAGGTGGATCCCCAGCCCAAGTTGGTGACCAGCCGCAGCAGGGCGATGATCAAGATTTCTGTGGGCATCATCAAGGTCATGAGCACAAAGCCGAAGGCCAGCCCTTTGCCCGGAAAGCGAAAGTAGACGAAGGCCAGCCCCGCCAGCAGGGACAAAACCGTCTTGCCCACCGTGATGGCCGCGGCCATGATGGCGCTGTTGACCATGTAGTGGCCCAAGTGGCGCGCCACCATCACCTGCTGCCAGTTGAAGGCCAACGAAGAGCCAAAGGTCAATTGGTAGCGGAACACCTCGGCGTTGTTTTGGGTGCTCACGATCAGGGCATACAACACCGGAAACCCCAACGCCAAACAGGCCAGCACCAGGCCCAAATGCACGTACCAACGCTCCGGGATCCAGCGCCCCCAGGGCAGGGGAGAGGGCTTCTGGGATAAGGGTATGGGCTGGGCTAAGGGCGATTGCGGATCCTGCAACAGTTGAGCCATGGCACCTCCAAACGGCGAACACCGACGAGCAGACGGGCTTTGGGGTTTCTCTTCTGCTGGTTCTGTTGTGAGGATAATCCGCCAGAGTTAAGGGCAACCTAAGGAAGGCAGGTCTGGCTCCATTTTCGGGTGCTTTTACCGGCAAGAGGAAACGGGTAGAGTAGAACAGCAGTGTCTGGATAACTAAGGAGAGGATCCCATGACCCGAGGCTTTGGTCCCTTCGGCAAAATCCAAGAAGCGCTCAAGAAGGCCCAAGAGGTGCGGGATGGCGCTCAAAGGCTGCAAAAAGAGCTGGAAGAGATGGAGATCGTCGGCGAAGCCGGCAATGGGCTGGTGAAAGTGACGGTGAACGGCAACCAAGAACCCCTCAAGGTGTCTTTGGATCCCGAGGTTCTCAAAGAATCCGCGGATGTGGTAGAGGACTTGCTCTTGACGGCGATGGTGAACGCCTACACCCAGTCTGCCGAGACGATGCGCAAACGCATGGAGGAGCTGACCGGAAACATCAATCTGCCGGGGCTGGGGTTGGGCTGAGCCGCTCTTTTCTATGTACACTCGCCCTTTGGCTCGCCTGATCGAGGAGCTGCAGCGGCTGCCCGGCATTGGCTCCAAAACGGCTCAGCGCCTGGCCCTGCATCTGATCAACCGGCCTGCCGGCGAGATCGAGGCCCTGGCCCAGGCCCTGTTGGAGGCCAAGCAAACCGTCAAGCATTGCTCCATCTGCTTCAACTGGTCGGCGGAAGATCCCTGTGAGATCTGCCGTTCGCCGCAGCGAGACCGCTCGCTGTGGTGCGTGGTGGCCGATGTCAAGGATCTCATCGCCATGGAACGCACCCGCGAGTTCAAGGGGCTTTACCACGTTTTGGGGGGCCTGATCTCCCCCATGAACGGGATCGGGGCGGATCAACTGCACATCCGCGAGCTGGTGGCCCGGGTGGCGCAGGAAAAGCCGCAGGAGCTGATCTTCGCCATCAGCCCCAGCGTGGAGGGAGAGGTGACCATGCATGTGGTCAAGGATTACCTGAAGCCGATTGCCCCCACCTTGCGCATGACCCGCCTGGCCTTCGGCCTACCCATGGGATCCGAGCTGGAGTATGCCGACGAGGTCACCCTGGCCCGTGCCCTAGAAGCCCGGCAGGAATTGTAAACCGCGCCACCAGGGGTTGAGAAAACAACCTAAGCAGTGGAGCCAGCAAAACGGCAGTCGGGTTCAGAAGTTGTCATTGGTTGTCATTCCACCCCAACTCTCGGGCGCCCGGCCTGTCAGCAGCCGGCTGAGTCTTGGCGGCCCTGAGGGATGGGGGATCCCTTTTGCGCCCAGCCCAGATCCGATAGGCTGGATTCACCTTCGTGGTACTGGGCGATGGCTTGGCAAACTCCAACACTGCTGCTGGTGGACGGGCACTCTCTGGCCTACCGCTCCTTCTACGCCTTTGCTTACAGCCGTGAGGGGGGGTTGCGCACTTCCACCGGGATCCCCACCAGCGTCAGCTTTGGCTTTTTGAGATCGCTGCTGGACGTCCTAGAGAAATACCCGCCCACCCACGTAGCCGTTGCCTTCGATACCCGGCAGCCCACTTTTCGCCACGAGGCCGACGAAACCTACAAATCAGGCCGACCGGAAACCCCGCCGGAGTTTATCGAAGACGTGGAGAACCTCAAGCAGGTGTTGACGGCGCTGCGCATCCCCATTTTGGTGGTGCCTGGCTTTGAGGCCGATGACATTTTGGGTACCCTCAGCAGGATGGCCCCCCCAGATTACCGGGTGCAGATTTTAAGCGGGGATCAAGATCTGTTTCAGTTGATCGACGCCGATGGGAGAGTCCGGGTTTTGCACCTCAACAGCAAAGATCGCATCAGCGAATTCGGCCCCGAACAGGTTAAAGAAAAATTGGGCATTTGGCCTTGGCAAGTGGTGGACTACAAGGCCCTCTGCGGCGACACTTCCGATAACATTCCCGGAGTCAAAGGGATCGGACCTAAGCGAGCGGCGGAGCTGTTGGAACGCTACGGCAGTTTGGAGGAGATTTTTAATCACCTTGATGAGATCAAAGGAAAAGTTCAACAATACCTCAAAGAAGGGATCCCGGCAGCCCGACACTCACAATTTATGGCCCGGATCAACTGCGCTGTCCCCCTCTCCCCCGACTGGGAAAGCATGAAATTAACCGGGTTTAACCAAGAAGAACTGCTGCCGCTGCTGGAAAGATTGGAGTTTCACAGTCTCATCGCCCAAGTACGCAATATTCAAGCCATTTTGGGCGGGATCCCGGCCACCCCCAGTTCCACCGCCGATTCCCCAGATGCTCAAGAGAAGGACGAAGCCCTTTGGTTTGATTTTGCCCTGGATCCCGCCCCTTCTCTGCCGACAGTGCGCATCGTCGATACGCCGGAGCAATTGGAGCGTTTGCGACAAGACCTGCTGGCCTGTCCAGGGATCATAGCTTGGGACACCGAAACCACTAGTTTGGAGCCCCGAGATGCCCAATTGGTGGGGATCGGCTGTTGTTGGTCAGAGCAGGACATTGCCTACCTGCCCATCGGCCACCGCCAGGGAGCCAACCTGGATTGGGAGCTGGTGAAACGAAACCTGCAGCCCCTTTGGGAAGATCCCAACCGACCCAAAAGCCTACAAAACTGCAAGTATGACCTGAGCATTTTCCGCGCCCACGGCATCCACCTGCAAGGGATCCAATTTGATCCCATGTTGGCCAGCTATGTCTTGGATCCAGAAGCCGGCCACAACTTGGCCGATTTGGCAGCCACCCACTTGAATTTGCCGACCACCAGCTACGAAAAGTTGCTGGGCAAAGCACAATCCATCGCCGATATTCCAATTCCTCAAGTTGCAGAATACTGCGGAACCGATGCCTACTGCGCCTATCGCTTGGTGCCCATCCTCACCGAAAAACTCCAACAGACCGATCCGCGCCTGTGGGATCTTTTCATTCAGGTGGAGCTGCCCTTGGCCCAAGTTTTGGAAGAAATGGAGTGGGTCGGCATTCGCATTGATACCGAATTTTTGAGGCAATTCTCCCAAGAGCTGGAACAAGAATTGCAAAGTTTGGAACAACAAGCCTATGCCCAAGCCGGCGAGACCTTCAACCTCAATTCTCCCAAACAACTGGGATCCCTGCTCTTTGAGAAGCTAAAACTGGATATTCGCAAAACCCGCAAAACGGCCACCGGATATTCCACCGACGCCTCTGTTTTAGAAAAGCTAGAGGGGGATCATCCCCTCATCGAGACCATTCTGCGCTACCGCACTTTGGCCAAGCTGAAATCGACCTATGTGGATGCTCTGCCTGCCCTGGTGAGAAGCGACACCGGCAGAGTCCACACCGACTTCAACCAAACCGTCACCGCCACCGGCAGGCTCAGCTCCTCAAACCCCAACCTACAGAATATCCCCATTCGCACCGAGTTCAGCCGCCGCATTCGCCAGGCTTTTATTCCCCAAGAGGGGTGGCTATTGGCCTCGGCTGACTACTCCCAAATTGAGCTGCGCATTTTGGCTCACCTCAGCCAGGAGCCCACGTTGGTGGAGGGCTTTCGCTCAGGAGAAGATGTGCATACTCTTACAGCTCGTTTGCTCTTTGAAAAACAAGACATCACCAGCGAAGAACGCCGCCTAGCCAAGACGATCAACTATGGGGTGATCTACGGCATGGGAGCGCAGCGCTTTGCCCGCACCGCGGGGGTTTCTTTATCCGAGGCCAAGCAATTTTTGCAGCGATTTAACGAGCGCTACGCCGGCATTTTCGCCTATTTGCGCTCCACCGAAGCCTTTGTGGAAGAACACGGCTACGTAGAAACGATCTTGGGCCGCCGTCGCTATTTCCCCAACCTGTCCCGCCTGACAGGCCATCGCAAACTGGCCGAGTTGCGGGCGGCTGTAAATGCCCCCATCCAGGGATCCGCCTCAGACATCATCAAAGTGGCGATGGTACGCCTGCAGCAAAAGCTGCAGAACTTTCGCTCCCGCTTGCTCCTGCAAGTCCATGACGAGCTGGTGTTTGAGGTGGATCCCTCGGAATGGCAGGCCCTACAACCCCTGATCCAAACAGAAATGGAAGGAGCGGTGCCCCTTTCCATACCCCTGGTGGTGGATATCCAAATCGGCCACAACTGGAAGGAAGCCAACTAGACCGTGGGACAGACCAGGGATCCCAGCCCTGTGGAAATGTTAAACTTTGTAAAAGTGTTTGTTGTTTTCCTATGGCCGTCGAGATTTACACCTGGCGTTTTTGTCCTTTCTGCATCCGGGCCAAGCAACTGCTGGAGCGCAAAGGCGTGCAATACATCGAATACGCGATTGATGGAGACGAGGTGGCGCGGGCGGAAATGGCCAAGCGGGCCAATGGTCGCCGTTCGGTGCCGCAAATTTTCATCAACAACCAGCACATTGGCGGCTGCGACGATCTTTACGCGCTCGAGGCCCGCGGTCAGTTGGATCCGCTCCTGCAACAGGCCAGCTAAGCCTCACCGTCTGGGGGTCACTCTGCCGCTTGTTTAAGCTGAGCGCGGGCCTGCTTCAACATGGCAATTAGGGTGTGATGGGCGTCCTCGGAGTCCCGCAGGGGGTGGTCGAAGCCAATCCGCAGCGTTTGTGCCATCCCATCCACCTGCACCTGCAAGTCCATCCCTTCTGGATCGATGGCCTGCATACGGGCTTGGGTGACGCCTTCCAGGCGGCCAAAGACCCTGGCGTAGAGCGCCACTGCATCGGCGTGATCTTCGTTCATATGCTTGCAGATGCGCTCGCTGACTTCTGGGGTGAGGGGATCGGCCATGGCAGTCGTTTTTTGCTCTTAGCTCTCAGTTTAGAGTAAATTACCCGGCGCACCTAAGATAAGCAGAAAATCAGGGATCCAGCAGCTCAGGCTCGTCCTTGGGCTTGCAGCTCCAACAACTCGTCTGCCATCTCCAAAAAAGCCTCCCGATCCAGGTAAGAGACATCTCCCACCCATTCCCCCAGCTTGACCACGTAGACCTCGCTCAAGGTGGGGCGGCGCTGCAAATCCCGCGAGTAGGCTTTCACCAACGCCAGCACCGATTGCTTTTTAACAATTCGCCGGTAGCGGGGATCGTCCTTGGCGCGGACACGATAGACGACTCCGGTCTCATCGCCGATCTCCATCTCAAACTGGCGCTCTCGCACCTCTTCGATATAGAGCTCACCCTCTTCGTCCAGCTTTTCCCGTTCTTCCACCACCACCTCGAAGCGGCGGGTGCGCAACACCTGCCCAAAAAACAATCCCCCATAGGGAATCTCGCGAAAGGCTATCTGGCGCCGGGAGATGGTGTACAGGGGCCCCCACAGGAAGGGATAGAGCAACGCGAGAAACCCGGCCAAAAAGGAGAGCGCCCCCAGAAAGGATCCCTCGCCAAAGGCACGAGAAAGCACCAGCAGCGCCACACCCACCAGGATGGCCGTGATGATGCGGCCCGTGCTCTTGAGGGCATCGCTCCAGTAAGCTGCATACTGAAGGCGGGTGGGCACCACCGGAATCACCAATTCGCATTCTTCTGGGGTGAGCTCCAACAACATGCTCAGGGATCCTCACAATGCCACAATCTGTCTGCCGGGGGCCAGACCCTATCTTAGAATGAGGCAGAGGCGCTTCGCTGCCAGTCCTTGCTCGCTTTCTATCTCCATGCCGACAGGATCCCACTTCTCCCCGACCGGCCAGACCCTCAGACAGCAAGTGGCCCAGTTGGACGAGGGATCCCGTCGAGACAAGGCCTGGTTGGGGGATGCCGTGTTAGGCTTGTTTGCCCGGCAGTGGCTGCTGGGCCCACCTCAGGACTGGCAGGTGCCTTCCCCTCCCCGTTGTGATTTGAATCGGGCAGAACTGTTCACCTGGCTGACCTCCAATCAATTTTTGTCGGCCCTCAGGGATCCCACACAGGTGGAGGCAGAAATCGGCCTGCTTTACGAAAAAGAAGGTCTACAAGCGGCCTTTGCCTACATCCAGGAGCACCTGCTGCCTCTGTTTGTGAGGCAGGTCAACAACCGCGCCAAAGCCCTGCGTAGCCGACGCCGCTAGCCGGTTTCTATAGTCATTTCAAATCAAATAGCAATGAAACGGCTCGCTACGTCGTTATGGCTACGCAACGCTCTCACTCTCCTTTCCCTGAGGGAGAGGGGCCGGGGGTGGTCGCGCTAGCGGCGCGGAGCGCTTGGGCGGGCCGGCGGCAAAGTGTCTTAATCTAACGACTATAAATGGCCGTTGAAATCTACAGTTGCTCTGGACGTAGTGATTTCAACTCAGGCTGGGGTCCCGGGGGAAGAAGGCGGATCCACCCAACGGCCATCGGCTTTGATCAGATCGATCAGCGCTTGGACGCCCTCGGATTCCGGCACCTTTTTCACTTCTTCTTTGCCGCGGTAGAGGGAGATCACCCCTGGCGTCTTACCCACATAGCCGTAATCGGCGTCGGCCATTTCTCCTGGCCCATTGACGATGCAGCCCATGACGGCAATGTCGAGGCCCACCAGGTGCTGAGTTGCGGCGCGCACCTTCTGCAGCACTTCCTCCAAGTTGAAGAGGGTACGGCCACAGGAAGGACAGGCCACATATTCCACCATGGTCTTGCGCAGGTTGAGGGCCTGCAAGATGCCGTAGGCCACCGGGATCTCCTTTTCCGGCGCTTCCGTGAGAGACACCCGAATGGTGTCGCCGATCCCTTCGGCCAGCAGCGTCCCGATCCCGACGGCCGACTTGATGCGGCCATATTCTCCATCGCCGGCCTCGGTTACGCCCAAGTGAAAGGGATAATTCAGGCCCAAGGCATCGAAGCGGCGGGCCGCCAGCCGGTAGGCCGCCAACATCACCTGAGGACGGGAAGCCTTGAAGGAGAGAACCACATTGTGGAAATCCTGCTCGGCGCAAATTTGGGCAAATTCCAGGGCCGACTCCACCATGCCCTCAGGCGTATCCCCGTAGGTGAAGAGCATCCGCTCTGCCAGGGATCCGTGGTTGACCCCAATGCGCAGGGCTTTGTTCTGGGCTTTGAGGGTCTGGACAAGGGGGGTGAAGGTTTCCCGGATTTTGTTGCGGATGGCCTCAAATTCCGCTTGGGTATATTCGGTACGACCGGGCTGGGGTTTTTCAAAGACAAACAACCCTGGGTTAATGCGCACCTTATCCACGTATTGGGCCACTTCCAGGGCGATCTTGATGCCGTTGTGGTGCACATCGGCCACCAGGGGCACCGGCCTGTAGGTTTGGATCAGCTTGTCCCGAATCGCCTCCATCGCCTTGGCGTGGGCCATGCTGGGAACGGTGACGCGCACAATTTCCGAGCCCGCCTCGTGCAGACGACGGATGGCCGCCACCGCCGCCTCGATGTCGAGGGTGTCTTCGTTAATCATCGACTGCACCACCACCGGGTGCTGGCTGCCGATCAACACGTCGGCTACGGCCACGGTGCGGGTGGGGCGACGAGGATAGACCGGTTCTGGGTAGGGCTGCTGAGGGGGGGCGCTGGGCCGATCTAGGGTTTGCATCATAGCTTGGTTAAGCTGAGAGGGCTACTCTAGCTTGATTGTAGGCTGAAATGCCGGCAAGACCGGGAGCTCAGGGTAGGTACTGAGGGGCTCACCCTCCGGCAGCCGGGCGCGATCCCCGCCTCCTGATTAACTCAGGATGGGACACCTTATCGAGAAAATGAGCAGAGCCTTAGACGGCCACAGGGGGCAGAGACTGGTCAATCACTCGGATCCTCTAGCAGCGGATAGCTCAGCAGGGCAGCAACTTCAACTGTCTGCTTCCGTGGGGTGGTCGGTGAAGGGGCGGCTGCGAATAAAGTCTTTGGGCGTCACGTTTTCCACAAACTTGCGAAAGGCTTCCCGCTCCGCTTCGTCGGCATCCTGGTTCATCGGGATCGAGGCTTCCGCGATCACCTCTTCCACCGTCCAGATGGGAACGTGGGCTCGCAGGGCAAGGGCAATGGCATCGCTGGGGCGGCAGTCGATCTCTTGCTTTTTATCGCCGCAGAAGGTGACAAGCACCGCGTAGAAGGTGTTGTCCAGCAGGGCGTGAATGATAACTCGCTCCAGCCTGATCCCCCACGTCTTCCAGGAGTTGAGGATTAGATCATGGGTCATAGGGCGCAGTGGCTTTTGGTCGTCCAGCGCCTGCAAAATGGCATTGGCTTCTGCTTTCCCCACCCAAATGGGCAGGGCACGCCGCTCACTGCTATCGCGCAGGATGACGATGGGGTTCTGGTTAACGGCATCGACCGCGATCCCAGCCACATGCATCTCGATCATGAGCAACTGCCTCCAGCCGTTGATCTTGATCGTATCTACGGGTGCCAAAGTTTGGCAACACACCATGAGCTCAGTCGGTGATCTGGCGAAAGTGACCTTGATCGGGGGCACCAGCGAGAGCCGCAGCTTGGCCAAGGCCCTCAGCCGCCAGGGGATCCCTTGGATAGCCAGCGTCACCAGCGAGGGCGGCAGAAGCCTGTATCGGGATCTGCCCGGCCAGGTGGTGGTGACGCGATTTTCGCTGCCCTCTTTGGAACAGTTCCTGCAGGAGCGCCAGATCCGCGTGGTAGTGGATGCCTCCCATCCCTTTGCCCAGGAGATCTCACAATTGGCTATGCAGGTGTCGGCCCAACTGGGGATCCCCTACCTGCGCTACGAGCGCCCCCCGGTGGCGTTGGATCCCTGGGTGCAGGTGGTGCCGGACTGGCAGGGGGTGCTCACCGAGGCCGTGCTGGCGGGGCGGCGGCTGCTCTTGACGGTGGGGGTGAAGGCGTTGCCCTTGTTTGTACCCTGGCAGGATCGCTGCCAGTTGTACGCGCGGGTACTGCCGCAGTCGGTTCCCCAAGCGGTGCAAGCCGGGATCCCTGCTGAGCGGGTGATTGGGATGCGCCTGCCCCTCAGCTTTGAGCAGGAGCTGCGGCTTTGGCAGAGGCTAGATCTTCAGGGAGTCATCAGCAAGGACTCGGGAGAAGCGGGTGGGCTGGTCGTTAAACAGGCCGTGGCCAAAACCCTGGGGATCCCGCTGTGGGTAGTCCGACGACCACTCTTGAGCTACCCCTGGTGTAGTCAGGATTTGGCCGAGGTGGTGCGGGAGTGCCAACGTCGGCTGGGGCAGATTTAGAACCGCTCCTCTGCAGCCAGGTCAGGCTCGCGATCTTGACGGGATCCCAGCAACTCGAGACGATCTACAGCGATGACAGGCCGCTGGCGCTCCTCACCCGTGGATTTGTCTTTCCAGCGATCGAACTTGAGGCTGCCCGTTACCCCGATGAGGCTGCCCTTGCGCACGTATTCTCCGGCCACCTCAGCCGTGCGCCCCCACAGCTCCAAGTTGAACCAATCGGGCTTGTCTTCGCCTTTGCGGAAGCGGTTGACCGCCAAGCTAAAGGTACACACCACCTTGCCCGACTCGAAGTAGCGCACCTCCGGATCCATGCCGGCTCGCCCCACCAAGGTCACCAAGTTCAGGCTCATGGGTTTTCTCCAGATCGTTTACGGCCCCTAGGCTTTTGTTGTAGCGCTTGCAAGCGATCCCTGTCATCTTCGCGGCGACGGCCTCGGCTGATCGCGTCAGCGGGCCGTAGGCCTTGCGGATCGAGGCTCGGGGAGAGTCTTTAGAATATCTCCCGATTGTCCTGCGGGGATCCCGGTTGCTCAGAAAGAAAAATCTCTGCTCTCATGGATTGGGCAGCCACAAGGGGGGCGCTGATCGTGTTGCAAAGATTTACAATGTCAGAAGCCCCAGAGCACCTGCCGGCCCAGACCCCTGATCCCTGGAGATAGATTTTCACCGGCCAGCAGGGAGGGTTGACTACCGCAAGAGGACGCATTCAGCACCATTTCCCATGGAATTCATCTACGCATACGCCTGGTTGATCCCCGTTTATCCGTTGGTGGCGGCTTTTTTACTCGGCTTGGGCATTTTGGTGTTCAATGCCTGGACAAGATCCAACCGCTCTCTGGCCGCCTTCTTGAGCGTGTTCGCGACGGGAACGGCGATGGTTCACGCCTTTGCCCTTTTGGTCAGCCAAGTGCAGGGCCATGAGACCGTTCTCAAAACCATCACCTGGGCTCAGGCGGGATCTTTCTTGGTGGACATGGGGTTTGTGGTGGATCACCTGAGCGCCATGATGCTGGTGGTGGTAACCACGGTGGCCTTTCTGGTGCAGATCTACTCCGATGGCTACATGGCCCACGACCCCGGCTATGTGCGTTTCTACGCCTACCTGAGCCTGTTCACCTCCTCGATGCTGGGCCTGGTGGTCAGCCCCAACCTGGTGCAGATCTACATCTTCTGGGAGCTGGTGGGGATGTGCTCCTACCTGCTGATCGGCTTTTGGTACGAGCGGCAGGCGGCGGCGGAAGCAGCCCAGAAGGCGTTTGTGGTCAACCGTGTGGGGGACTTTGGCCTGTTGCTGGGCATTTTGGGCTTCTACTGGATTTCCGGCACTTTTGGGTTTGAGGAACTGGCCCGCAATGTGGAGCAGATGGTGGCCAACGGCGCGGTGAGCAGCAGCTTGGTTGCCCTGTTTGCGGTGTTGGTGTTCTTGGGGCCAGTGGCCAAGTCGGCCCAGTTCCCGCTGCACGTGTGGCTGCCGGATGCCATGGAAGGTCCCACGCCCATTTCCGCCCTCATCCACGCGGCCACGATGGTGGCTGCCGGGGTCTTCCTGTTGGCGCGTATGTTCCCGCTGCTGGAAGGGATCCCAGCAGTCATGGATCTCATCGCCTGGACAGGGGCAGGTACGGCTTTTTTGGGGGCCAGCATCGCCATCACCCAAAACGACATCAAAAAGGGCTTGGCCTACTCCACCATCTCCCAACTGGGCTATATGGTCATGGCCATGGGGTGCGGTGCCTATGGGGCCGGCCTGTTTCACCTGACAACCCATGCTTACTTTAAGGCGCTGCTCTTTTTGGGATCCGGCTCGGTCATCCATGGCATGGAAGCCGTGGTTGGCCATGACCCCGCCTTAGCTCAGGATATGCGCCTGATGGGAGGGCTGCGCAAATACATGCCGGTTACGGCCATTACTTTTTTGATTGGCACGCTGGCCATCTGTGGGATCCCGCCCTTTGCCGGCTTCTGGTCCAAGGACGAGATCTTGGCCGCGGTGTTTGAACACAACCCAGCTCTCTGGGGTGTGGGCTTCCTCACCGCGGGGATCACCGCCTTCTACATGTTCCGCATCTACTTTCTTACTTTTGAAGGGGAGTTTCGCGGCACCAACCTGAAGCTGCGGCAGGAGGTGGCCGTCAGCCAGGGCCGACCGGTGCCGGCTTTTGCCTATGCGTTTGCCGGGAAAGAGGCGGCCTACGGCCCCGGAGCCATGAACCTTTACGAAAGGCCCCAGCCCAGCAGCCATCCCGAAGCTGTGGAAGACGGGCACGATGGGCATGGCCACGCCGCCGAGCCGCATGAGTCTCCCCTGTCGATGACGATGCCGTTGGTGGCGCTGGCGGTTCCTTCGGTGCTGATCGGCTTGGTGGGCACTCCCTTTGCCAACTTCTTCGAGGCGTTCATCCATGCGCCTGGCGAATCGGCTACAGAGGCCGTTTCCCTCTGGGCCCAGGTGGCAGCCGAGTGGCAAGGGGTGCTGGCGGGTCACTTTGACTGGCGGGAGTTTCTGATCATGGCGGGCAGCTCGGTGGGCATTGGGCTGATCGGCATCACCTTGGCCGGCTTGATCTACTGGCAGAAGCGCATCGATCCCGGCACCTTCCCCCAAAGCCTGCAACCCCTGTACTACTTCTCCCTCAACAAGTGGTACATTGATGACCTCTACGAGCGGGTCTTTGTGCGGGGCACCCGCTTTGTGGCGCGGGAGGCGCTGGAGGTGGACAGCCGCATTGTGGATGGGGTGGTCAACTTGACGGGCCTGGTGGCAATGGTCGGCGGCGAAGTGATGAAATACCTGGAGAACGGCAAGGCGCAGTTTTATGCTTTGATCATCTTTGCAGCGGTGGTGGTGATGGTGGTGCTTTCCGGCGTGGGGGTTTAGCGAAAGCTGACACGAAGCAAGGAGAAATCATCTTCAAAATCTGTTTGCCCCTGGAAAGATTGGGCGTGCTGGATCACCTGATCCAGGCTGCCGTCGGCGCTCTTGCTCAGCAGAGCCATCAGATTGTCTAGCCCCCAGATTTCTCTCTGCGGGTTCATGACTTCGTAAACTCCGTCGCTGAACAGGTAGAGGTGGCTGTTCTCAGGGATCTGCACTTGATCCCTTTGAAAATTCTGGTCGGGCAAAACCCCGATGGGCACGTTGGCGGTCTTCAGCAGGCGCAACTCCTGAGCCTGGATGAGCAGAGCAGGCGGATGGCCAGCACTGGCAAAAGAGAGCAGACGGGATCGCGGCTGATAGACCCCATACCAAAGGGTGAAGTACATGTCGTGGTGGGATCCCATCTGGAAAGAGTGGTTGAGGGCGCGCAAGACCGCATCCGGCTGTCGCGGGTCGGTGTCGGGTAAGCCCTGAGAGCGCAACTGGTTCATCACCGATACCGACAGTAGAGCGGATCCCACCCCATGCCCCGACACATCTAGCAGGTAGATGGCCAGATGATCCTCGTCTAGCCAGTGGTAGTTAAATGAATCCCCCCCCAACTCCTGCGAAGGCAAAAAGCACCACTCGATGGCTATTCGGTGATCGGGGAAAGAGGCCGGCTTGGGCAAAAGAGAACGCACATAGCTGGCCGCCTCGGCCAGTTCTGCCCGCAACCTGGCGGTTTGCTGTTGCAAGTCGTAGCTGAGCTGATGCAAGCGCAGCCCAGCCCGCACGCGCGCCCGCAGCTCGTTGGGGTCGATGGGCTTGCTGAGGAACTCGTCTGCCCCGGCATCCAGGCCCTGAATACGGTCTTCGACTTCTGTGCGCGCAGTGAGCAAAATAAAAAACGTCGTGGAAAACTTGGGATCCGCCTTGATGCGCCGGCAGACTTCCAGCCCATCCATGTCCGGCATCATCCAATCGCAGATGATCAGCCCCGGCACCAGCAGCTGGGCTTGCTCCAGCCCCTCTGAGCCATTGCTAGCCATCTCCACGGTATAGCCCTGTCGCTCCAGGGATCGCTTCAACACCAGCCGAATGGTGGGATCGTCGTCCACAATCAAAATGGCCGTCATGACCACTGCACCTCAATCCCGAATCAACCCGAATTAAAATGCAACTCTGGCCCGTACTGGTAGGCGGACCCTTTATCCTAGCCCAGGGGTTGCGGCAGAAAAGCCGGTTTGGAGGGCAGTTAGGGGAAAAGCCTCAGCAACCTCATCCACCAGAGCTAAAGTTGCGTATCCCTTAGTGGATCCCTAAAACCGTGGTTGCACGCTACCCAAAAGCTGACCGTTTCAAGATACTGGTGGGAATAGATAACAGCGGGGGGGTTTTTGGGCAGATTTTGCTTTAGAGACTTCCATTGGACACAGAGATACGGATCACATCTTATCCATCCTTTGCCGGTCTAGAGTGAACTTTGAGGTTAAACGGCCTTTGCTGCATGAGCGCGTCTCCTCTATCCTTATCTCCGCCGTCCGTTCGGGATTCGCAGGCGGCTTCACCCACGGCACCCCGCCAAGCTCCCAGGGGAGAAATCCGGCTGGAGGAGTTGGATGAGAAGCAATTGCTGGCCGGCCTATCGTCGGTGGTGCTCAACCCGGCAGCTTGGAGTTGCTTCAGCATCAGTGAAACCAGCCGCTTGCTACGCCCCCTGCAAATTTGCCCTGACTTGACCGGAACTCCCGTTCTCTCCCCAGGCGCCACTGCCGAAGTTGTCTATAAGTTCCTGCTGAGCGACGGTCGGATTGGAACCATGAAGGGGCTGATCTCGATCGAGGACTTTCGCAGCAAGCGGCTGCATTCTATTTACGAGGAGCTGCGTATTGAAGAAATCATACCGGTTTTTAACGAAGCGGTCGTTGTGCAGATCATCGATCAGTTGAAGCCGATTTTTGCCCGCGACCTGGACGAGCTGCTCTGGCAAGAAAGCTTTTACTTTACTCCTCAAGATCTGCGCCAGCCGGAGTTCCTGCTGCGCGGCCTGCGGCCCGAGGCGATCCCGCGTCGCTTTCGACCGCATCTGCAAAGGGTGTACTCCCAGATCAAGGAGGTGTGTCGCAGCCTGCCCAACATCGCTTTCCAACTGTGTCTGCGGGCCTACCTGGAGTACAACGACGTCAAAAACCGACATCTCCTCGCCTTGCTGCTCAGCAAGTATTTTTACACGCTCTACCGCATCGGTGGGCTAGAGGGGTGGGAAAGTCGGGATCCGGTGGAGGTGGGATCCCTGTGCTCTGGCGATCGGCGGGCTCGCTTGCAGGCTCTTTCTCGCCTCTTAACCCTGGATAACGACAGCGACGCTCCCTTGGTGGGCATCGGTGGCGCGGGGCCGGGGGGCGGCTATTTCAGTGGAGAATGGGAACCTGCTGCTACCGAGGTGCCGAGCGCAGAAGAGATCGAAAAGCTGCGGCAAGATGCGGAGGCGGCGCGCGGCCAGGCCGCCGAGGCGCAGCAGTTGGTAACCCAATATCAAGAAGAGAAAAAACAAGAGCTGCTCAACCGCCTGCAGGATCCGGGAAAGTTTCTTCTTTTCAGCATTCATCAGTTTTTTGACACCATCTTCGGATCCCTACCCGGAGAGGTGAAAAGCGAGTATGGAGCAGTTTGGGTGCCGCGCACCTCCTACTTGGACGAGAAAGAGCGGGACAAGCTGACCGAGCATTTGCACTGGATCACCAGCGAGACCTATTTGCTTAGCATCCCCTTTGCTGAGGCAACAATCATCGGCTATTGGCGGGTTTTGGCCGATTCGTTCTACAACCAGTGGGTTTTAAACCAGTACAAGCAGTTGCAAAGCTACGGAGTGGATCTGGAGCAGCAGGGCATCCAAATCCTGGAGCGCGAACAATTTTTGCATGAAGTGCAACTGCGCTTTGCTGCCCGCCACTGCGAGATTGTAACTCAAAATGTAGAGAAGATCGGCCAAATTGTGGTGGATAGCCTGGCCAAGCGGGTGGCCCTCAACGCCAGTCAGCAAAGCTTCCAGGCGATGCGGGCCAAATTGACCACCGTTTTGGATATGGACATTTCCCGCAAGGACATGGGAGAGGTCAAGCGGCTGATCGACTACTTCACGGATGTGTTTTTGGGCAAGCGGGAGGAGCTGCGTTCTCCTTACCCAGTGGGCACCATCTTGCAAGTAAAGGCAGCCGTCGAGGCCCGTCCCCCCGACAGTCGCACCCGCATTGGCCTGGAAATCCTAAACCAGATCTACCGCGAGTACATGCCTATGCTGCAGCAAGAGTAGGGGCAGGGATCCCATAGGCTGGCAGGTGTTGGGCACAATGGGGCTAAGGTGTGCTGTCTCGGGTTAGGAGATCGGGAGTTTCCATGCGCTACCGCCAGCTTGGCCACAGCCCTTTGCAGGTCTCGGAAATCTGTCTGGGCACCATGACCTTTGGACAGCAGAATACCTTGGCCGAGGCTTGGGAACAGCTCGATTACGCGGTGGAGCACGGGATCAACTTCATCGACACCGCCGAGATGTACCCGGTGCCGGCGCGGGCGGAAACCCAGGGAGCCACAGAACGCTACATCGGCGAGTGGCTACAACACCAGCCGCGGGAGCGCCTCATCATCGCCACCAAGATCACCGGCCCCGGGCGGCCCTGGCACTGGATCCGCGGTGGGTCTCTCTCGATTAGCCGCGACAACCTCAAACAGGCGGTGGCCGGCAGCCTCAAACGCCTGAAGACCGACTACATCGACCTCTACCAAATCCACTGGCCGGATCGCTATGTGCCCCTGTTTGGGGGGGTGGCCTACGATCCCAGCCAGGAGCGGCCCACGGTTCCCATTGCCGAGCAACTGCAGGGCTTGGCGGAACTGGTGCAGGAGGGCCTGGTGCGCTACATCGGCCTGAGCAACGAAACCCCCTGGGGAGTCTGCGAGTTCTGCCACCTGGCCGAGCAGTTGGGCCTGCCCAAGGTGGTCTCGATTCAAAACGCCTATAGCCTCCTCAACCGCACGTTTGAGATGGGCCTGGCGGAGGTTTGCCACCACGAGCAGGTGGGGTTGCTGGCCTACAGCCCCCTGGCCTTTGGGCTGCTGACGGGCAAATACCTGGGGGGCGCCAAGCCGCCGGGATCCCGTTTGGCACTGTTTGAGGGCTTTGGCCAGCGCTACCGCAAGCCCAATGTGGAAGAGGCCGTGGCCGCCTACGTACGCATTGCCCGCCAGCACGGCCTGACCCCTGCCCAGTTGGCTTTGGCCTTTGTGCGCAGCCGCTGGTTTGTCACCAGCACCATCATCGGAGCCACCAACCTGGCCCAGCTCAAGGAAAACCTCAGTTGCCTGGAGCTGTCGCCTGAGATCTTGGCGGAGATCGAAGCGGTGCACCAGCGCTACCCCAATCCTGCACCCTGAGCAGGCGACAAAACAGCCCGCCAAGGAGAACTTTTTGAGAACTTTCCTCGTCTGGGGCTATGGCTTGGATAACTAGGTCCGAGCTGGCCCCTCTTGAACTCACAAACTTCCCAGGGGCTCTCCTAGCAGATCGTGAGGTGTGAACAATGCGCAACCTTTTCCTTTGGCAGGGTTGGAAGACGGCAGCTCTGGTGGTAGGCTGCAGCAGCTTGGTTTGGATGGGGGATCCCGCTTGGGCGCAACTTTCTGATATCGGCACCTACTGGGGCGCCCAGTACATCGCCGGCTTGAACGAGCGGCAGATCATCGGCGGCTTCCCAGACGGCACCTTTCGCCCCAATGAGTCGATTACCCGCGCCCAGTTTGCCGTTATCGTTACCAAAGCTTTTGGGCTGGATACCAACGTTCCCGTACGCTCCTTTGCCGATCCCATTCCCAGTTGGGCAGCTCCCTCTATTGGCGCGGCGGCAGCAGCAGGGTATGTTTCCGGCTTTCCCGACGGCACGTTCCGTCCCAACGATGTCCTCACCCGCGCCCAGGCCATTACTGTCCTGACCCGCGCTGCCACCAACGGCAGGCTCCTCGGGGATCCAAGCCAAATTGATGCCATCCTGGCCGGGTTCAGCGATGCCAATTTGGTTCCCAACTTTGCCCGCGCCCCCATCGCGACAGCGGTTCAAGAAGGGCTGTTGGTGCTCTACCCTGATCCCACCCGCTTGAATGCCCAGGCGGTGGCCACGCGGGGGGAAGTGGCGGCTCTTACCTACCAAGCGCTGGCCAAGGTGGGCCGGGTGCCCAGCCTAGACCCGCCGGTGGGGGCTGCCATCCCCGGGCCAGGGATCCGCACCGAGCTCCTCGCCCAGGTTACCCCCACCCCTGAGCCCCTGGCTACGCCGGATATCCCTGTGGAGCCGCTGGTGGAAACGCTGCCCGCCGCGCCGGAAGTGAGAACTTTCTTGGCCCGCGAGGAGCTGGGATCCGTCAAACCGGGGGACACCCTGACGGTGTATTTGCTGGGATCCCCGGGGGCGCAGGGGTCTTTTTCCATCCCCGGTATCGCCTACAACCTGCCGTTGCAGGAAACCCGCCCTGGCCAATACGAGGGCAGCTACACCTTCCGCAGCCAAGACCGGGCCTCGGAAGCGCCGGTGTTCGCCCGTCTGGAGCGAAATGGGCTGGTGACCCTGGTGCAATTGCCGGACAAAACCATCAGCATTGGGCAGGTGACCGACACCACCTTCCCCACCATCAGCGACCTGGCCCCGCCCAACGGAGCGGTGACCGACAACCCGCGCCCCGCCATCTCCGCCCGCTTTCAAGATGAGCAGGGGATCGACCTCAATAGCTTTACCCTGCTGGTGAACAATGTAGATGTCACTGCCCAAGCCCAGCTCAGCCGCACCGGCTTCGCCTATACCCCAGCCGAGCCGCTGCCCACCGATCGACCGACCTTGATTGCCGTTCAAATTGCCGATACTAGCGGCAACACTGCCATCCAGCAGTGGTCTTTCCAGGTGCGGGCCGCCCAGCCCACACCCACTCCAACACCCACACCCACGCCGACCCCGACACCCACACCTACCCCTACTCCAGAACCCACGCCCACGCTGACTCCAACACCTACCCCTACTCCAGAACCCACACCCACGCCGAGTCCACAGGCTGGCGGGGAGCCTTCCCCCTCTCCTTCCCCTAGCCCCTAGGGAAAACCCAGTCCAGGCCTTCAACAGGTCTCAATAGTGTTTTAAGGGCCGCCGCCCCCTTAACCTCTACTAAATCTAGTGGGCACGAGCTGGTCAGGATGTTAAGCTACTGCCAGTTGTGACTGGACGGGATCCATGAGCTCAGCGTTGCAGCCGTTTTTGCCGTCGTGGCAAAGGGTTGGCTTTGGGTGGCTGGTGAGTGGGATGTTGTGGGCTGCGGCGGCGGCTGCAGTTGTTGCCCAGCAGTTCGAGTTCACTCCTCAAGCTCCTCAGCCGAATCCCGTCCCCACCCTGCCTCTGCTCAGCAACCCGCCCGGCTCCACGGCTCCGCAAGCCCTGCCGCCGGTGCCTCAGGTGCCGCAAATGCCGCTCACCGGGGATCCCATCCCACCACCGGGGGATCCGAGCCCGGCCCCAATCCCGGTGGTGCCCGTTCAAGCGGCCCCAGGTGGACAGGCTCCGCCAGGTGAGGCCTACTCCTACCAACGGCGGCCCGACCTCAGTCCAGGGGGGAATCTGGCCGGGGCCGCGCGGGGCGAGCTGCCCGCCGGCACCCGTATTCTCCTCACGGTCTACCGCCCCATCACCTTCCAGCCCTACCAGGCCATTAACGGCAACCTAGAAGTTTCGGAGCCGGTGCTGGATCGCTTTGGCCAGGTGGTGATCCCGGCGGGGAGCGTGGTGTGGGGCACTCTTGAGCCGATCTACCGAGAACTCAAGTTTTCTGGTCGGGAGTCGGAGAGCGCCGATCCCCAAGAGCGGGTCGTCGGCAGCCGCTTTGTGGCCAACCGCCTCACCATCGGCTCTTCCACCTATCTCATTAGAGGCCAGTCTGCACCCCTCCCGGTCGGATTGGATCGCAACGCCGACGTGGGCACTACCGTCGCCCGTGGGGCGGGCTATGGGGCGGCGGGCGGATTGGCCTTGGGAGTGCTCACGGGGGGATGGGGCTTTTTGCCCATCTTGGCCGGCGGCCTGGCGGGTGCTGCTGCAGGGAGTACCAACATCGACCGGGTGGTGACGCTGCAGCCCAATACGCTGGTGGAGCTGGAACTGAGCGAGAGCCTGATCATCCAATAGCCTTGACAAGAAGCCAGCAGGGGCGGGTCGGTAGAGTAGAGAAGATCCCCCCCAAGTTTGCTCCATGGCCCTTTGGACCTACTTCGTGCCCCCCTTAGCTGGGCTGGTGATCGGCTATTTCACCAACGACATCGCCATCAAGATGCTCTTCCGGCCCTATCGCCCCTACCGGGTTTTCGGCTGGCGCATCCCCTTCACCCCCGGCTTGATCCCGCAGAACCAGCCCCGCCTGGCCAAGCAGATTGCCAAGACCATCATGGGATCCCTGCTCACGCCAGAGGAGCTGCACAACTTGGCCCGCAAGCTGCTGCAAACCGAGCGCATGCAGGCAGGGATCCGCTGGCTGCTGGGGGTGGCGCTGGATCGGCTGCAAAACCCCGAGCAACAGCAGCAAACGGCGCAGGTGCTGGCGCGCATCTTGGCCGATCTGTTTAACGAGTCGTTGCCCCGCCTGGTGAAGGTGCTTGCCCGCCAGGAGACCTTTTTGGAGGGGCCGATTAACCAACTGTTCGACCAGGTGCTGCTGGAGCTGCGCCTCAACGCTGAGCAAGCCCGGCAGCTCTCGGAGTGGATCCTGAAGCAGGCGCTGCCCCCCAAGGTGTTGCGGCAGAACCTAGTGGACTTTCTCACCGATCGCAACATCGAATCTCTGGATGAAGAATTTCGCGAGCGGGCCACCGGCTCCTACTGGGTGGTGGCCAACTTGTTTGGCCTCAAAAACGCCCTACTGCGCCTGCGCACCTATTGCCTGGAGGAGCCGGAAGGGGCAGAAGCCATCTTGGAAGATCTGCTCAAAGACATCAACGCCCCCCGCCGCCTGACCGAGATCCTGCAGAACCTCTCCCTGCAAAACCTGCCGGTTTCCGCCGTACGTCAGTTGCGTCGTGCCCTCCGCGATGGGATCCAAGATTACCTGCGCAGCCAAGGGCCAGAGGTTATCAAAGGGCTGGGGGAGAGCATCGATTGGGAAAAAGTGGCCAGCCTGGTGTTGGGTCGCCTGCGCAACTCCAAGGCGTTGATCACCTCCATCGATCAGATCAGCGCCGACCTGGCTTTGATCCTGGAGCGCTACCTGGAGCGGGATCTGGAATCCCTGATGATGCAGGTGATCCCGGTGTTGAACTTGGATCAGGTGATTGCCGACAAAGTGAACGCCACCTCCCCCGCCGACCTGGAGCAGGCCATCCAACAAATTGTGCGCCAAGAACTGCAGGCCATCGTCAACTTGGGGGGGCTGCTGGGTTTTTTGGTGGGCTGTGTGCAGGTGCTGTTTTTGCTGAGGTGACAGCCCCCTTCCCCAGAAAACGGGAGCTTGGATGGGAGTTTTCGCTTCGGTTATGATATTAGAATGCGGTTAACAATTCTCCACACTTCCGATCTCCACGCCAACCTGCATCCCTGGAACTACTTTGCCGGGAGCACCGCAGAGCACGGCTTGGCCAAGCTGGCCACCCTGATCAAGCGCGTGCGAGCAGCCAGCGCGGATCCGGTGTTGCTCATCGACAGCGGCGACACGATCCAGGGATCCCCCTTGGGCACCTACTATGCTCAGGTGGAGCGGGTCTCCCCTCACCCCATGGCCCATACCCTCAACGCCCTCGGCTACGACGCCTTCACGCCGGGCAACCACGACTTTAACTTTGGGCCCCAGGTCCTGCAGGATTTTGTGAGCGATCTCCGCTGTCCCACCCTGTGCGCTAACATCCTCCGCCAAAATGGGGATCCCCTGTTTCGGCCTTATCTAATCCGAGAAGTGGCCGGGATCCGTGTCGGCCTGCTGGGGCTGACCACCCCCCGCATCGACACCTGGGAGCGGCCCGACTACATCGCGGGGCTGCGCTTTGCCCCCCTGCTGGAAACTGCCCAGCACTACCTGTCGCTGCTGCGGCCCCAGGTGGACGTGTTGGTGCTGATTCTGCACAGCGGCCCCAGCCAATTGCCCCCTTTGCGCACCCCAGAGCACTGGCACAACCCGGATCGCTCCGGCTGGACCAGCAACAAAAGCCTGAGGGGGGAAAACGAGCTGCTGGCCCTGGCAGAGCTGGAGGGCATTGACGTCATTCTCTCCGGCCATACCCATCAGACCATCGCCGGCCTGGGGGGGGCCAAGGCCCTGGTGGTGCAGCCCGGCTACTGGGGCAGCCACCTTTCCCACGTGTCTTTGGAGCTGGAGCGCCACGGCGGACGCTGGCAAGTTGTCGGGAAAACCGCCCAGTTGCTGGCTGCAGAAGGGATCCATCCCGATCCCGAACTCCTGGCCCTGACAGAGCCCTATCATCAGGCCACCTTGCGCTACATCCGTCAGCCCATTGGGCAGGCCCGTTGTGCCTACCGCGGTGGGCTGGCAGCCCGGTTGGGGGCCAATCCCCTAGCAGAGCTCCTGCATCAGGCCCAATTGCAGGCGGTACGGGAGGCCAGCCTCTCGGCGGAGCTCTCCCTGGTCAACATCTGCAGCAGTGCCGGCCTGGCAGCGGGCCCCATCTTTTTGCAAGACGCCTACAGCCTCACCGTTTACGACAACACCCTCTGCATCTTGGAGATCACCGGCGACATCTTGCGACGCGCTCTTGAGCAGACGGCTGGGTATTTTCGCCAATTGGATCCCGATCATCTTCCCCCCGATCCTGCTGCCGTCGTGGCCCCCGAAGCACGAGGCTACACCTTCGACCTTTACCACGGCATCGACTACTGCTTCGATCTCACCCGCCCCGTAGGCGAGCGCTTGGTGACCTTACAATTTCGCGGCCAACCGGTGCAGCCGGATCAGACCTTTCGCCTGGCCATCAACCACTACCGCGCCGGCGGTGGGGGGGGCTACAGCATGTTCCAAGAAGCCCAAACCCTCTGGATCTCCGCCGACAGTATCCGCGACTTTCTCGCCCGCCACATTCACACCCATTCCCCCATCCAGCCCATCTACAGCCACAACTGGCACCTCATTCCCAACTTGGCCGAGATCTACTTTCCCCAGTGTTTGGGCCAGCCTCAGGACAGCTTGCTGGTAGGCTAGAACAACAGGAACCTTAACTGGCTGGTAGAGGAGTCGGTAGAATACGATCAGCACAGAGCCCAGTTTGGCTAATGGCGGCGATGGTTTTGAGACTGCCAAACTGTGGGCACCCGACGTTACTGCTTATTGCTCACGCTTGTCGACATAACCCATGACTGCTGAAGAGAAGCAACCGATGGCCCCAGAAGATACCTATCCTGAGCTGCAGGAAGAAGAGATCGACGTGGAGGCAGAACTGGAGAAGCTGATTTTGGAAGACAGCGAAGCAGAAGCCGGTGCCTCCTCCGCAGAAGCCGGCACCGAGCCATCTCCAGATCCCGGTGAAGCCCTGAAGCAGCTCCAGCACGAATTGGAAGTCGTCCGCCAGCAGCTCAAAGAAAAAGAAGACGCCTACCTGCGCCTCTACGCCGATTTTGAAAACTACCGGCGGCGTACCCAGCGGGAAAAAGAAGAGTTCAGCCAAAAAGAACGGCAGAAATTTGTGCTGGAGATCTTGCCTGTTGTGGACAGCTTCGAGCGGGCCCAGCACCAGTTGAAACTGGAAACCGACCGCGAGCGGGAGTTGCACAACAGCTACCAGAGCGTCTACCGCCTGCTGGTGGAATCTCTCAAAAAGATGGGGGTCTCCCGCATGAAGTCGGTGGGCCATCCCTTCGACCCCAACCTACATGAAGCCATCGCCCGTCAACCCAGCACCGACTATCCCGAAGATGTGGTAGCCGTCGAATATCAGCCAGGTTATAAGCTGGGGGATTTGGTGATCCGTCATGCCATGGTAGCCGTCTCGGCAGGCAGCCCAAACCCTGCACCCTCTCCCCAAAGCGAGGGGGCCGGCCCCGAAGATACCTCTGCCTCTTCCCAAAGTGCTGCAAACTCTTAGCAAAACTGCTCGCTTGAACCTTGACAAGTAGAGCCTATCTGTCTTCAGAAAGGCTACAGTAAAGCTACGGATGCAGAAGCACTGCCTGAAGGTTTCTGCGGGATCCTGGGCAGAATGCTTTTAAGATCCGTGGAACTGCGTCCTTGGGTTAAAACTTGGGGCACCGGAAGAGGGGGCTATGGGTAAAGTCATCGGGATTGACCTGGGAACCACCAACAGTTGTGTGGCGGTTTTGGAAGGCGGCCAGCCCGTTGTGATCACCAACGCCGAGGGAGGGCGTACCACCCCCAGCATCGTCGGCTTTGCCAAAAACAACGCCCGCTTGGTGGGCCAACTGGCCAAGCGCCAGGCGGTTACCAACGCGGAAAACACCATCTTCAGCATCAAACGCTTCATTGGCCGCACCTTTGCCGAGACCGAAGAAGAGCGGAAGCGGGTTCCCTACAAAGTGATCCCTGGCCGAGACAACATGGTGGAAGTGGCGGTGCAAGACCGCGCCTACACTCCCCAGGAGATCTCGGCCATGATCCTGCAGAAGCTGAAGGCCGATGCGGAAGCCTATCTGGGGGAGCCGGTGACCCAGGCCGTGATCACCGTTCCTGCCTACTTTACCGATGCCCAACGGCAGGCCACCAAAGATGCCGGCACCATTGCCGGGCTGGAGGTGCTGCGCATCATTAACGAGCCGACGGCAGCCGCCCTGGCCTACGGGCTGGACAAACAAGATCAAGATCTGCGCATCTTGGTTTTCGACTTGGGCGGTGGCACCTTCGACGTCTCGGTGCTGCAACTGGGCAGCGGCGTGTTCGAGGTGCAAGCCACCGCCGGCAACAACCACCTGGGGGGGGATGACTTCGACCAAAGAATTGTCGATTGGCTCACCCGCCAGTTTTTGGAGACGGAAGGGATCGACCTCTCGCGGGATCGTATGGCCTTGCAGCGGATGCGGGAGGCGGCCGAGAAGGCCAAAATTGAGCTGTCCAGCACCCAGGTTACGCTCATCAACCTGCCCTTTATCACCGCCGACGACTCCGGGCCCAAACACCTGGAAGTGGAGCTGACCCGCGCCAAGTTCGAGGAGTTGGTGCGGGATCTGGTGGAAGCTACTGTCGAGCCTACAGAACAGGCGCTGCGGGATGCCGGCCTCTCCCCTGAGGATATCGACCGTGTGCTCCTGGTGGGTGGCTCTACTCGCATTCCCGCCGTTCAGGAGAAGATTCGGCAGATCTTCAAAAAAAACCCGGATCGCTCCGTCAACCCGGACGAGGCAGTGGCCCTTGGCGCCGCCATCCAGGCAGGGGTGATGGGAGGAGAGGTGAAAGATCTGCTGCTGCTGGATGTGATCCCCCTCTCGATTGGGGTGGAAACGCTGGGGGGCGTCTTCACCCGCATCATCGAGCGCAACACCACCGTCCCCACCAGCAAAACCCAAATTTTCTCCACCGCCACCGATGGCCAGAGCGTGGTGGAGATTCACGTCCTGCAGGGGGAGCGGGCCATGGCCAAAGACAACAAGACCTTGGGCCGCTTTCAACTGACCGGGATCCCGCCGGCTCCCCGTGGGGTGCCCCAGATCGAAGTCTCGTTTGACATCGATGCCAACGGGATCTTGAAAGTCTCAGCTCGTGAAAAGGGGACGGGAATCGAGCAAAGCGTCAAGATCACCAACAACGGCGGCTTGAGCAGCAGCGAGATCGAGCGGATGCGCCGAGAAGCGGAAGCCTATGCCGAAGAAGATCAACGCCGGCGGCAGTTGGTGGAAGCCCGTAACCAGTCGGACAGCCTGCTCTACAACTACGACAAAACCCTGCAGGAGCACGGCAATCGCCTCAGCGAAGCTCGAATCCAGCGGGGGGCTCAGGTGGCGGGCAGATTGAGGGCATTGCTGGCAAATGATAACGTAGACTTAGCAACTTTACGGAACGCAATGGAAGAGCTGCGGGCTGTTCTTCTGGAGATGGGTGGCGAGATCTACGGAGCTCGCTAGGGATTCTCGGAGACAGCTCTTCTTTGGCCTCGGTGGCTTGTAGGCTTGCTTTGGTTGTGTTGCCCGACAAGTTGTGTCTCAAGCATGTTTGATCTTTGCATCTTTAATTTTTTCTGAAGCGCTTCTATGGCTCGTGACTACTACGAAATCTTGGGGGTTAGCCGCGACAGCTCCAAAGAGGAGATCAAGCGCGCCTATCGACGATTGGCTCGCAAGTACCACCCGGATGTCAACAAAGAGCCAGGTGCGGAGGAGCGCTTCAAGGAGATCAACCGTGCCTATGAGGTGCTCTCCGACAGCGAGCTGAAAGCCCGCTACGACCGCTTTGGAGAGGCGGGCTTGGGAGGGGCCGCCGCGGCAGCGAGCGGATTCCAGGATTTTGCGGGGATGGGTGGCTTTGCCGATATTTTCGAGAGCTTTTTCACCAACTTTGCGGGGGTGGGAGCCGGCTATGGCCGCAGCCGCAATGGGCCGGTACGGGGGGATGATCTGCGCTTTGACCTGAAATTGGAGTTTCTTGAGGCCATCTTCGGGGGCGAAAAGCAAATTCGCATCAGCCACCTAGAAGTCTGCAATGTCTGCGGGGGCAGTGGCGCCAAGCCCGGCACGGAGGTCAAAATCTGTCCCACCTGTGGTGGCGCTGGTCAGGTGCGGCGGGCCACCCGCACCCCGTTTGGCAACTTTACCCAAGTCTCGGTTTGTCCCACCTGTGGTGGCAGTGGTCAGGTGTTGGAGGAGCCCTGCTACAACTGCAATGGCGAGGGCCTGGCCCAAACCACGAAGAAACTGCGCATCAACATCCCCGCCGGCGTGGACAGTGGCACCCGCTTGCGGGTTTCCGGAGAAGGCGATGCCGGTCGGCGCGGTGGCCCGCCCGGAGATCTCTACGTCTACCTGTTTGTGGAGCCGGATCCGGACTTTCAGCGCGATGGCCTGACCATCCTCTCGGAGGTGCGGGTGAGCTATCTGCAGGCCATTTTGGGGGCCAAAGTCTCGGTGCCCACCGTGGACTCAAAGGCTGGCTTGGAGGAAGAGGTGGAGCTGACCATTCCCGCCGGATCCCAGCCGGGCACGGTGCTGACCCTGGAAGGTAAGGGGGTGCCTCGCATCGGCAACCCAATGTCGCGGGGCGACCACAAAATCACCCTGGTGGTGGAAATTCCCACCCGCATCAGCTCAGAAGAGCGGGAATTGCTGCTGCGCTTGGCTGAGCTGCACGGAGAACGCATCAACAAGCGGGATGGTTTCTTGGGCGGGTTGTTGCGCGGGCTGGCCCAGATGCCCGGCAACCGGGAGCGTGAGGAAGAATGACGCCAGAGGCTGTTTCATTGCAAGAGGTCAAGCTCGTCCTTGACCAGCGCGGGATCCCTTGCCCCCTCAACTACGTACGGGCGAAGCTGCGGCTGGAACGCATGGCCCCTGGAGAGCTGTTGGAGCTGTGGCTGGATGCAGGAGAACCCCTGGAGCAAGTGCCCAACAGCCTGGCGATGGCCGGGCATCGGATCGAGGGGCAACAAGCTACGCCTGAGGGGCATCACATCCTCTGGGTGCGCCGCGGGGACTTGACATGAGCCACCTGAGCCGGAAGGGATCGGGACAGGCTGCCCAAGAGGGGGAGCAGGGATCCACCTATACCGGCTGGGTGCGAGCGGCGCAGGCCAACTTTTACCGTGTGCGCATTGATCCGGCCTTGGCCGCCCTTTTTCCGGAGATCCCAGCTCAGTTCCCGGCCCAAAAGCCCATGCCGGCGGAGCTCCTCTGCACAGCTCGGGCCAAGCTCAAAAAAATGGGGCAATCGGTGATGGTGGGAGACTGGGTAGAGGTGGGCTTGCCGCCGGCTGCCGACTCTCTCTGGCCGGAGCGAGGGGTGATCGAGGCGATCTGGCCGCGGCGCACTCAACTCCCTCGACCGGCTATTGCCAATGTGACCCAAGTTCTGGTGGTGGTGGCCCTGGCCGAGCCGGATCCCGAGCCCAACGCCCTCAGCCGTCTGCTGGTGCAGGCTGAGGCCAGCCAACTGCGGGTTCAAGTGGTGTTGAACAAATGCGACCGCGTGGATCCGGGGGTGGCGGCAACTTGGGTGGATCGCCTGCAGAGGTGGGGATATGAGCCTTTGCTGGTGAGCGCCCACACCCAAGCTGGGATCCCCCAGTTGCAACGGTGTTGTCGAGATCAGATCTCGGTGGTAGTAGGCCCTTCCGGAGTGGGCAAATCCAGTCTGCTCAATCGGCTGTTGCCAGACGTTCGGCTGGCTACTCAGGCCGTCTCCAGGCGCTTGCGTCAGGGTCGGCACACCACCCGCCATGTGGAGCTGTTTCCCTTGCCAGAAGGCGGTTGGATCGCCGATTCGCCCGGATTCAATGCCGGCGAAGGGATCCCGCCGGTTCATCCTTTGCAACTGATACGGTGCTTTCCAGAAGTCAGGGATCGCTTGGGCACCTGTCAGTTTCGCGATTGCCTGCACGATCGAGAGCCGGGCTGCGGGCTCCGAGATCTGGATTGGGAACGACGGACTTTCTACTTGCAGCTTTTGCAAGAGGCCCAGTTTGGCCAGAATTGCGCGAAAGGCCCATCTCGCCAGCAGGAGCAGGCCGTTGATGGATGGCGTGCCTTTGATTTGAACTACAGTCGTTTCAAATGGCAATGAAACGGTTCGTTCCGTCGCTCTTCCCTCCCCTAGAGGGCGAAGGTAGCACCTCTTCGCCTGAGAGAGTTGGCGGGTCTTCCACCAGTTCCGGCGCCCGTCCTGCCCGGTCGTTGAAGGTTACTAAAATGGGGCCAGTCGAAGGGAAAAATCATGCAGTATCGCAGATTTGGGCGTACCGAGCTGTCTATGCCTGTACTGAGCTGTGGCGGCATGCGTTATCAGCACAGTTGGCAAGACACTCCTTGGTCAGGGATCCCAGCAGCAAGCCAGCAGAACCTGGAAGCGACGATCCGCCGGGCCCTGGAAGTGGGCATCAACCACATCGAAACTGCCCGCGGCTACGGCACCTCTGAGATGCAGTTGGGCCGCATTTTGCCGCTTTTCCCCCGGCAAGATCTGATCGTGCAAACAAAAATTGGCCCCAGCGCCGATCCGAAGCAGTTCCTGGCCAAGTTCGAACAATCGATGAGCTACCTGAACCTCGACCATGTGGATCTGCTGGCCATCCACGGATTGAACACCTGGGAAGATTTGGAGCACAGCCTGCGTCCAGGAGGGTGCCTGGAGGTGTGTCAGCGTCTGGTGCGACAGGGGCGGGTGCGTTTCGTCGGCTTCTCCACCCATGGGCCGACGGAGTTGATTGTGGAAGCCATCCAGTCGGGGGGCTTTGATTACGTCAACCTGCACTGGTATTTTGTCAACCAGACCAACTGGCCAGCCATTGAGGCTGCCGCCCGGCAAGACATGGGGGTATTCATCATCAGCCCCTCAGACAAAGGGGGCAAGCTTTACGATCCGCCCGCCAAGCTGGTGCAGTTGTGCCAACCTCTCAGCCCAATGGTCTTCAACGACCTGTTCTGCCTGTCCCATCCCCAGGTTCACACCCTCAGCATTGGAGCAGCTCGACCCAGCGATTTTGATGAGCACCTGCGGGCGGTGGAGCTGTTGGATCGGGCTGATGAGCTGTTGCCACCGATCCTGGCCCGCCTAGAGCAAGCTTTGATCGAGCAGGTGGGAGAACACTACGCCAAAACTTGGCACCAGGGCCTGCCTCGCTACGACCAAACCCCTGGACAGGTGAATATCCCATTTATTCTGCTGTTGCGCAATTTGGCCTTGGCCTATGACTTGGTGGACTATGCCAAAAGCCGTTACAACCTGTTGGGCAATGCCGGCAGTTGGCTCCCCGGCCAACGGGCAGACCAAGTGGATGCGGAGGCCCTACGGCCCTGTCTCATCCACAGCCCCCACCGCGACCGGATCCCGGCCTTGTTGCAAGAAGCCCATCGCCTGCTCTCTGGAGCCGAGGTGAAGCGGCTATCTCAGAGCCAACGTGTCCAGGGATCCTGACTGTCTGGGCCGCTGGAACGACAACAGCTGATCGGAGCGGCGGGATTTGAACCCACGACCCCCACTACCCCAAAGTGGTGCGCTACCAAGCTGCGCTACGCCCCGACGCACTGAACAGGTGGAAGTTCAGGAAGCGCCTAGTTAGTCTAGCATTGGATCGCGGCCAGAGTTAACCCCAAGCTGTGGGATCCTGCGGAAACCATGCTAGCTTGGTTAGGCTGCTAAAAAACACACGCCTGAACCACCGGGTGTCCTTACAGCCTTTTTGCGGTTTGCTGCAACAGCACCGGAGTTCCTCGCCAATTGGGGCAGAGCGCTCTGGGAGTGAATGTGCAGGAACCGTCAGGAAGGCCGTAGCTGGGATCCGTTCGGGCGGAGGCTAACCCGTAGGAGATGAAAAACTCATGAGCGTAGTCAGTTTGCCTCAACTGTTGGAGGCGGGGGTTCACTTTGGGCACAAGGCCAGCCGTTGGAACCCGAAGATGCGGCCCTACATCTTTACCGAACGGAACGGCATCCACATTATCGATTTGGTGCAGACGGCCCGTTATCTGAACGAAGCCTACGAGTATGTGCGGGATGCTGCCGACAGGGGTTGGCGCTTCCTGTTCGTCGGCACCAAACGGCAAGCTGCTGGGATCGTCGCTCAAGAAGCTCGTCGCTGTGGCAGCTACTACGTCAACCAGCGCTGGCTGGGGGGTATGCTCACCAACTGGGCCACCATCAAAACCCGCATTGACCGCCTCAAAGAAATTGAGGAGATGGAAAGCAGTGGTCTTTTGGATCGCCTGCCCAAACAAGAGGCCAGCCGTCTGCGGCGAGAGTTGGCCAGGCTGGAAAAGTACTTGGGCGGCATTAAAACCATGCGCAAGCTCCCCGATGCGGTGATCATTGTCGATCAGCGGCGAGAAGCCAACGCCATTCAGGAGTGTATCAAGCTTAACATTCCCATCATCTCTCTGCTGGACACCAACTGTGACCCCGACCTCAGCGACATCTTTATCCCCTCTAACGACGATGCCATTCGAGCGATTAAGCTGATTGTAGGCAAGCTGGCCGACGCCATCTACGAAGGGCGGCATGGGCAGCTCGACACTGTCGAAGAGGATGAGTACGAGTACGAAGGGGCTATGGATCTGGACGACGACACTCTGGAGGATGCAGAGGACGAAGAAGGAGAAACTGACGAAGACTAGAGCAGGGGCAGGGATCCCATGCGCTCTGGGCGTTTCCCTGCCCGTCTTCTCTCCAGAAGCTCGTATTCTTGAATCTAGGCTTACAATTTTGCCCAAGCTTACTCGTTCTCACTCCCATTCGGCCACGTCCTTCTCGTTCTTTCATTCGAGGAACCCTCATGAGTATTGATGCCAAAGTTGACGCCAAGCTGGTCAAAGAGCTGCGCGAAAAGACGGGCGCAGGCATGATGGACTGCAAAAAAGCCCTGGAAGAGTCGGGGGGCGACATGGACAAAGCCATCACCTGGCTGCGACAGAAAGGGTTGGCGGGGGCAGCCAAAAAGGCCGGTCGCGTCGCGGCAGAGGGAGTAGTCGATAGCTACATCCACTTCGGCAATCGGATTGGTGTGCTCGTGGAGGTGAACTGCGAGACGGATTTTGTGGCCCGCAACGAAGATTTTAAGAAACTGGTGCAAGACATCGCCAAGCAAATTGCCGCCTGCCAAAACGTAGAGTACGTCAGCGTTGACCAGATCCCTGCCGAGGTGGTGGAGCGGGAAAAAGCCATCGAAATGGGCAAAGAGGATCTGGCCAACAAGCCGGAGAACATACGCGAGAAGATCGTGCAGGGCCGCATCGAGAAGCGCCTGAAGGAGTTGTCTCTGCTGGATCAGCCCTTTATTAAAGATTCCTCGATTACCGTAGAGGAACTGGTGAAGCAGCACATTGCCAAGCTAGGGGAAAACATCCGGGTGCGGCGCTTCGTGCGCTTTGTCTTGGGAGAAGGGATCGAGAAACAGGAAGCGGATTTTGCCGCTGAAGTGGCTGCTCAGGCCGGTCTCAAGCCGGCAGAGCCAGCGCAAGGGGCAGAACCTGTCGCTGACCAAGCTGCTGCCGAGCCTACTGCTGAGGTGGTTGTTCCTGAACCGGCTGCCGAGAGCAAGCCAGCCAAAAAAGGCTCCAGCAAGAAGAAAAAATAGCTCTATTGCCGATGGATCCCTGAATTCACCCCAGTGGGCGGCAGCAGTGCCACTCTGCTTCTCCCACCATGGCAAGCCGGCTGAGCAGGTTGAGGCTTTCTGGATGGAGTTTCCCTATTTTTTGCCTTGGCACGGCCAACTACAACACGCTAGGGTGACAGGCGGTCATTTTGGATCTTGGGCATGAGCTGTATCCTACGCAATGCGTTGATCCCCACCGGCACAGGCTACGAAACCACAGATGTGCGCATCGAGGGGGAACGGATTGCTGCTATCGATAAAGGGCTACCCGCAACGGGCACAGACAGCCTAGAACTGGAGGCCGGCAACCAACTCTTGCTGCCGGGCTTTGTCAATGCCCACACCCACTCTTCCGAGCTGTGGCAAAGAGGGATCATCCCGCCCTACCCGCTGGAGCTGTGGCTGGCACAACTGCACGAGTACGCGCCGCCGGATCCGGAAAAGATCTATCTCAGCGCCCTGGCGACGGCAGTAGAGACCCTGCTCAGCGGCGGCACGACGGTAGTGGATCATCTCATCCTCATCCCCGGCCAGGAGCTGGCCACCCTCGAGGCGGCGGTGCGGGCCTACCGAGAAGTCGGGATCCGCGCCTTCATCGGTCCCCTGCTTCAGGATCAGGCCCTCTCCACCTGCCTGCCCGGCGGTTCATCCTTCGCTGGCGGGGCGGCAGCCTATCCCCTGAGCACCTCAGAGGTGCTGGCCCTGGTGGAAGAGGCGGTTGAGAAGTACCACCGCCCGGAAGAGGGCATCACCCTGATGGTGGCCCCCACCGGCATCCAACTCTGTTCTGACAAGCTGTTTGAGGGCTGCGCGGAGTTGAGCCAGAAGTATGACCTCCCCCGCCATGCCCACCTGCTGGAAACCCGCGCCCAGCAGAGGTTGGCCCAGGAAAAGTACGGCTGCAGCGCAGTCGAGCACCTGGAGCGCTTGGGCTACCTAGACCGGAGAACCTCGCTGGCCCACTGCGTCTGGCTTACCGATGCCGATATCGAGATCTTGGCCCGCACCGGCTCTACGGTTGTCCACAACCCCTTGAGCAACCTGCGCCTGGGCAGCGGCATCGCCCCCATCCTCAAGTACCGGCGGGCGGGGGTGAATGTGGCCTTTGGCTGCGATGGATCCGCCAGCAATGACTCCCAGGATCTCTTGGAGGCCATTAAAATCGGCACCATCCTGCACAACATCACGGATCCCGACTACCGCCACTGGATCTCGCCCCGGGAGAGCGTCGAGATGGCCTCCCGCGGTGGGGCCATTGGCCTAGGGCTGGGAGAGAAGCTGGGATCCCTGGAGGTGGGCAAGCAGGCGGATCTGGTGCTTTACGATCTCACCCAACTGTCGCTGTTGCCCCGTACCGATCCCATCGGGCTGCTGGTGCTGGGCCGGCCCACCCAGGTGGTGCACAGCGTCTGGGTTAGAGGGAAACGGGTGGTGGCCAACGGCGAGGTAACGACGGTGGACGTGGCCCAGTTGCGGCAGGAGCTGTTCGAGCACAGCCACTGGGATCCCTTCCGTCGCTCGCAGCAGGCAGCACAACTGGAGGCCCGCTACCGCCAGGTGATGGGTCTGCCAGAATAGCCCTAGAGTTGCCGGGGCCGACCGTGGGAGCAACAGCCGACTGGGCCAGAGCTACCGAGCAGGTGAAGCAGCAGGCGCTGGCGCTGGGCTTTGACAAGGTCGGCATCGCCAGTGCGGCGGATCCCCCTGACTTGGCGGGCTTGCGGGCCTGGCTGGCGGCGGGCATGGCCGCCGACATGGCCTGGATGGCCGATCCCCGGCGAATGGATCCAGAGCGGGTGCTGCCGGGGGTGCAATCTCTGGTCTGTGTGGCCCTCAACTACTACACCCCCATCTGCCACAGTCGGGATCCAGCCAAAGGCAAGATATCCCGCTATGCCTGGGGGCGGGACTACCACCGCGTGCTGGGGCGGCGGCTGAAGCAGCTCCACCTCTGGATGCAAACTCAGTTCCCGGATTATCGAGGCCGATTCTATGTGGATACCGGCCCGGTGGCGGAAAAGCCCTGGGCCATGCGGGCGGGCTTGGGCTGGATCGGCAAAAACGGCCTCTTGCTCACCCGCGAATACGGCTCCTGGGTTTTCCTGGGGGTGATCTTGACAACTCTCCCCCTGCTTCCCGACCGTCCCCATACTGCCCACTGCGGCACCTGCAGCCGCTGCCTGGAAGCCTGCCCCACCCAGGCCATCGTCAGCCCAGGGGTGGTGGATTCCCGCCGCTGCATTGCCTACCACACCTTAGAGAGCCATGCTGAGCGGATCCCTGCCGAAATTGCCCAGAACCTGCACAATTGGGTGGCCGGCTGCGACATCTGCCAAGAGGTCTGCCCTTGGAACCAGCGCTTTGCCCGCCCCAGCCGGATCCCGGATTTTCAGCCTTACCCTTGGAACGTTGCCCCCGATCTCCAAGAACTGGCGCGGCTCGGCGACGAGGAGTTCGACCGCCGCTTCCCCGCCTCTGCCCTGCGCCGCCTCAAGGCCCACCGGCTGCGCCGCAACGCCCAAGCTGCTCTCCGAGCCCATCCCACCTCTGCAGCCTGCAGCAACGATTTGGAAGCCCTCTCTACCTAATTTGGATATCCTTTTCCAACAGGATCTGGGGATCCCTACCCTTGGGCCTGAGCCGGCACCGGAAAACGGTGGGGCTGTTGTCTCCGGGCCGGGGACGCAAGCCGGCATACACGTCTTACCCTCTTTCTTGGGATCCCAGTGCTGGGCTGAAGAGCGTCAGGCGTCCACGCCCTAGCACCTCCTATTGGTTTCCCTCTTCTCAGACCCTAACCCTGCATGGATAACGATTACGAAGACTATTACCCCGGCTACCGGCAGGCCAACAGCTACAACCTACTGCAATCTGGGTGGAAGCCCCTGTACCGCCATTTCGATGCCGAGTATTTCTGGCAACTGGCGATGCGGGATCCCTGGGCGTTGGCCGAGAAATTTTTGGATGTGTGCAGCGATGTTGCCAATGCGGTAGGACGTAGAGAGTACAGCCCGCTGGCCAACTTTCTCAACTTATTTTCAGAGAATACCCGTTACGAGATCGAAGAGTTTTGGAATAGCATCACCCCACCTCTGCCCGGCCCCGACTATACAGTATTTCAAGATCAGCTCTCCACGGAGACGCCGATTCGGCAGCAGGTGAGCCGCGATCAAATTCCCATCGATTACGTTTTAAGGCGCCTGCAGGAAATGACCGTTCTCAGAGTTTTGGCGCATCTGGGGCGACCGGCGCAGATCGTGCAATTCTATATGGAGCGCTACTTCTACTATCCGGTCGAGCGTTTCAGCAGTTGGGAGGAAATCAGCAGCCCGGGCACCACCTATGCCTTCTGGCCAGAGCACCAGATTTGGCTGCAAGTTCAGACCGCCTATCACAACCGTCGCCGCTACACCCTGCTGGGCGTGGATCTCAGGCCCTTAATTCGCAAGGTTACTTACAATCTGGCGGTGATGGTGAGCGGCTACCAAAGCCGGATCGGGCAAGTCTACAGCCCCTATCCAATCAGTTCTTTTCCCGCTGAAATTCAGGCCTTTACCGATCAAGTGCAACAGCAGATTCTACAGCAGGAGCGATTGGCGGTCTTGGTGCACGGGATCCCAGGTACAGGTAAAACGGCCTGGACGCAAGCGGTGGCCCACGAGCTGCTGGTGCCCCTGGGCTATGTGGTGTTTATCTTGGATCACGAAGCCGTACAGGAGTTCATCGCGCCCCCCTACCTGGAGCGGGTCTGCTTGATCATCAACGAAGCCGATAACCTCGCCCAAGACCGAGCCAGCGAGGTGGCCCAGCAGAGCACCAAAACCGAACGCATCCTCAGCCTGCTGGATGGCACCCTTCACCAAAGCGTGCTCGATCCCGATTATCTCGACTGCAGGCAGAGGCTGGTGGTGTTGATGACCTGCAACACGACCGAGCGCCTGGATCCGGCCGTTTTGCGCAAAGGGCGGGTGGACTTGATCCAAGAGTTTACCCACCGCTTTGTTTGAGCTGTGTCGGCATCTACCTGGTTTAGCCGCTGGGGCCAATCTTCGACTTGGGTCGGGCTTGGGTGGGCTAGGTAGCCCGCAGTTGAACCGGCATGACCAAATAGCAGAGGCGCGTCGCTCCAATCGGCTTCCAGATGGCCGGCTGGGTGGCGCCGTTCAGCTCCAGGCTCACCTGCTGGGTCTGAAACACCTTAAGGGCGTCCAGCAGGTAGCGCACATTAAAAGCCAGCTCCAGGTCAGGGCCGGACATCTGTACCGGCAGAGATTCCTCGCCACTGCCCACATCGGGCGCCTCGGTGCTGATGCGTAGGGTTTGGGTTGCCTCAGAAAGGCTGAACTTGATGATGTCGTTCCGCTGGGCAGCCAGCACCCCCACCCGCTCCAAGGACTCGATCAAAGGCCGACGCTCCAGGGTCACATGCCGCTCAAACTGCCGCGGGATCAGGCGATTGTAGTCGGGATATTGGCCTTCCAACAGGCGGCTGGTGATCCGCTGTTGGCACTGGGCGCCAGGGGGCAGAACAAATTGCACCTGGGATCGGTCAAACCGCAATTCCACCGTCGATGTCGCAGTCTGTGCGGCGAGGATGCGCTCCAACTCTCGCAAAGTACGAGCAGGGATGGTGAAATCCAACCCCAGGTTGGCCACCACCGGGATCCCGTCTGCCTCCACCTGCACCATGGCCAGACGATGCCCGTCGGTGGCCGCAAACTCTAAGCAAGGGGGATCCCCCGCCAAGAGCTTGACATGAACCCCCGTAAGCACCTGCTTGGTCTCATCCCCAGAGGCCGCAAAGAGGGTTTGGCCGATCCCTTGCAACAGGCTCTCGATGGGCAGCTCCAGGGCCTGAGCTGCTGCGCCTTCCTGCCCCGCCAGATCGCCATCCGCAGCGGCGGCACGAAGCGGTATCTCCGGCAAGGTGGGGTATTCTTCAGCCGACATGCCCCGCACTTGGTACTGGCCGGCTGCCGACGTGAGAATCACAGGGGCACCCTCCTGGGCTTGGTTGCTCACCCTAAGACTCATCGGGCCGCTGGGCAGACGGCTGACGATATCGCCGAGCAACTTGGCAGGCAGAGTGATGCGACCGGATCCCTTCACCTGCGCCTCGAACTCGCTGCGAATACACAAGTTCAAGTCAAAGGCGGTCAGGGCAACCCGTTGAGTTTCCCCGCTCGCCTCCACCAAGACATTGGCCAAAACCGGCAGGGCAGGGCGGCTGGCAACCGCTCGTCCAACGGAAGCGAGGTGGTGGCTGAGATCGGCTTGCTCACAGGTAAAGCTGAAGCCATTTTGGGACAGGTCGGCAGCCTCATCAAAGCGGCTCTCCCCACCATAGGGGCCGCCAGCCTTGCCGCTGCGCCGGGCCAGCGCGAACGACTCGGTTTCCAGTTCTCGATCCACAGGACGTTGAGCTTGCACCATGGGGAGCACTTGAGGGCTGCACAGGCACATCCTACACCGACTGCCCCGATCGGATCCTGCCTTGCCAAGACGAGTTTTGCAAAAAAAATTTTCTCGCGCGCGCGGGATCAAGCTAGAAACCACGATCCCTATCTAATTTAATTTTTTGATCTAGTAGTAGTAGGGGCTGTGGAAACTGTGGAAAGTGATCGCCAACCCCTTGCGCCATCAGCCTTTGAGCTTATTCCCCACCTGTGGAAAAACTGTGGATAACTTGGCCGTTTTTCCACAGGGTATTTATACCTGTTAATAACTTGGGGGGTTTTTCCACAGGTTTTCCACAGGTTTTTGGGGTTTTTCCACAGGTTTTCCACAGGCTGAAGGGATGCAAATGTTGCTATTTCCTGACAAATTCATAAAACTTAACACACGATCAGCGTGAGATCCCCTAACGTAGTGAGTCCTCCCCCTAAATATGGCTGGGGACTCCACCGGAGCTTGGGCAGGCTTCGCTGGATTTCCACAGCTTTTCCACAGGCTGGCGAAGAGAGCCTGGATCTTGCCTTTTGGCTTGATCGGCTCTGCTTGGCTGCCGGTGAGCTTGCAGGTACTCTTGGCAGGACAGCCAAGACTAAAGGCGGTAGGGATCGGGACGGGACAACACCTGACCCAGAGCAGGGGATCCAGTTGCGAGGGGATGGCGTCAAGAACCCGTAGCAGCGGAGGGTCAGGTGTAGGTCAACGGGATCCATTCTGGTAATGGCGGGAGCGCAGCACGAGCACGTCAGAAAGCTGGCGCAGTTGATTCTGAATTTGGGTCAGTTGCTTTTTGTCGCGCACATCGATACAGAGATCGATTAGGGCAGTGCGGTTGGCAAAAGTTTGTACCTTGGCGTTGCGAACATTGATGCTCTGATCCGACAGGCGGGACAGGATATCCCGCAACACCCCGACGCGGTCGATGACTTCCAGATGCAGTTCTACCGGGTAAATCTGAGCATTTTGCTGCAGTTGCTCTTCATTCCAGCGCACCGGCACCAAGCGTTCTCCCGAAACCTGGGCCACCCGCGGGCAGTCCCGATGATGGATGCTAATGCCTTTGAAGCGGGTGACCACGCCCAAGATCGGATCCCCGGGCAGCGGGTTACAACACTTGGCCAACTGGTGTTTCAGGCCCTCCACCCCCAAAATGGGGGACTGGGATTTGCGGGAGCCAGAAGCCGCCCCAGGCCGCGGCAACAACAGCTTGGATCCCTCGATCGCTCCTGCCTCTGTGGGGGGAGAGACTGCCGGTTTGCTGACCTCCTGTAGCCGATGGAGCACCAGCGTGGGGGTTGTCTCGCCATAGCCGAGAGCCGCCAACAAATCCTCTACGCTGGCGTAGTTGAGCTTCTCGGCCACCTTTTGCATCCGCTCGGATTTGAGCAGGGCATCAAAGCCCGTTTTGCCCAGCTCCCGCTCCAGCAAATGCCGACCCCGGGCGATGTTTTGCTCGCGATTCGAGCGCTTAAACCATTGGCGAATGCGATTGCGGGCCGAGCTGGTGGCAACGAAATTGATCCAGTCCAAGCTGGGATGGGCATTTTTGTGCGTGATGATCTGCACAATATCCCCATTGCGCAGGCGGGTATCCAAAGGCACGATCTTGTTGTTGACCCGCGCCCCCGCACAGTGATCCCCAACTTCGGAGTGGATGCGATAGGCGAAGTCCACCGGACAGGATCCCTGCGGCAAAGCCAGCAAATCCCCTTTGGGCGTGAAAACGTAAACCTCGCTCTCAAACAAGTTCTCGCGAATGGTCTCCAGATACTCTTTGTCGTCTTTGAGGTCGTTTTGCCACTCCAGTAGCTGCCGCAGCCAGGTAAAGCGCTCCTCGTCCGGCCTAACGGTGGTGCTGCCAGCCTCCTTGTACTTCCAGTGGGCGGCGATCCCGTACTCGGCCACGCGGTGCATCTCTTCGGTGCGGATCTGCACCTCCACCGGTCTTCCCTGCGGGCCGATCACCGCCGTATGCAAAGATTGGTAGCGATTGGCCTTGGGCAAGCCAATGTAGTCTTTGAAGCGCCCAGGGATAGGGCGGAAGCAGTTGTGAACGACCGCCAGCACCCGATAGCACTCGCTGTTGGTCTGCACGATTACCCGCACTGCCGAGAGATCGTAAATCTCGTGAAATTCTTTGCGCTGCTGCTGCATCTTGCGGTAGATGCTGTACAGATGTTTGGGCCGCCCGCTGATCTCAAAATGTTCCAGCCCCGCTTGGATGAGGTTTTGACGCAGCTCTTCGATAAAAGCTTGGATCTCCGCCTCTCGCTCAGCGCGCTTGGCGTTGACCAATTCCTGGATCTTTCGGTAGGCTTCGTAATCCAAATACTTAAAAGCCAGATCCTCCAGCTCCCACTTGAAATGCCAGATCCCCAGTCGGTTGGCCAGAGGGGCAAAAATTTCCATCGTTTCGGCCGCAATTTGCCGTTGCTTGCTGGGGGAGAGGTACTGCAGCGTGCGCATGTTGTGTAAGCGATCCGCCAGCTTGACCACGATGACTCGAATGTCTTTGGCCATGGCCACAAACATGCGGCGGAAATTTTCGGCCTGCTGCTCGGTTTTGCTGGAGAAATTGAACTTAGAAAGTTTGGTAACTCCCTCTACCAGTAGGCGAACTTCTGAGCCGAATTCGGCTTCCAGCGCCTCTAGGGTGACCTCTGTATCTTCGACAACATCGTGCAAAAGGCCCGCTGCCACCGTCACCGCATCTCCCCCCAGCTCTCGCAGGAGCGTAGCCACGGCTACTGGATGGGCAATGTAGGGATCCCCTGATTTGCGTTTTTGGCCCTGATGCAAACAATAGGAAAACTCAAAGGCACGGCGCAGCAGATCGGCTTCTTCAGCCGTGTAGGGCCGCAGCCCATCGCCGGGATCCTCAGCACCGGAAAGCAAAGCGCGCAGCCATCCCGGCACCTCAAAGTCGAGGCTGTTTAGGTCAAGACCTCTATCTGAGGTGGCAAGGACAGCAGTCTGACCCATGTGAACCCGGAGAAACAGGATGTTTAATTACTGACTATAGTTCATCCAGCTCGACCGCCAACAGATTGGAGAGAGAAAAAATACCGGATAAAAAGCGAAGCGCCGGCGAGCCACCGACGCTGCCTGCTGGATATCCTCAGCAGAGCGAGATTAGTCTTCGCCCCATTCCTCGCAATCGCCGATTAAATCGCAGAGGGGATCCGAGGGGCAGTAGTCTTGCAGCTCCAACTCCTGGGCAATTGCCTGCCACTCCCGCTGTGGGAAAAAAGGCTGCAGGTGGGAAATGGCTTCAGAGCGGCGCAGAACCCCCTCCCGGATGAGGCGACGAGCTTCCTCCTGAATAGCCTCAACCGCATAGTGGGTGGCTTGTAAAGTGGGCATGGCTTAACCTACAGGTGGGATGAATGGGATGCACCGGAGGGCCAGAAGGAATCTGGACTTGCCTGGCCATCTCCATCATAGAACTGGGTCTCGTTTCGTAGCAAGAGATACAACTTTGTAGTGCAGATAACTGTAGGGATAACCCGCACCTGCCTGAAAGACCATGCCACACTGGATCCCAACCCTTCCAACAGCAGCACCTATGGATCCCTGTCTGATCCCTGTCAAGCTTCCCCACGGCTCCTACGACATTCTCATCCAGTCCCCCGCAGGTTCCGGCGGCCACAGCCTCAGCCAGTTGGGATCCCAGATGCGAGCTTTGGGGCTAGCCGGCAAGGTGCTGGTGGTGAGCCATCCGGGTATTGCCAAGCATTTTGCCGAAAAGTTGGTGCAAGGGTTGCAGCAAGCCGGGTTTGCCGCTCATCTTTTTCTGTTGCCCGCCGGCGAGCGCTACAAGACCCTGCGCTCGGTGGCCAAGATCTACGATGCTGCCTTGAGCTTTGGCCTGGAGCGCTCTTCCACCCTCGTGGCCCTGGGAGGCGGGGTAATCGGGGATATGGTGGGGTTTGCTGCCGCCACCTGGCTGCGCGGGATCCCTTGGGTGCAGGTGCCCACCTCGCTTTTGGCCATGGTGGATGCGGCCATCGGCGGCAAGACCGGCGTCAACCATCCCGGCGGGAAAAACCTAATTGGGGCCTTCTACCAGCCGCGCCTGGTGTGGATCGATCCAACGGTGTTGCAGACCTTGCCCCGGCGGGAATTTACCTCTGCCCTGGCGGAAGTGATCAAATACGGCGTCATCCAGGCTGCCGACCTGTTTGAGTTTTTGCAAGACCGGCCCAAGCTGAGCCGCTATGCCGACTTTGCTCCCGCCGACCTGCACTATCTGCTGCGCCGCTGTGCCGAGTGCAAAGCCTGGGTGGTACAACAGGACGAACGAGAGGGGGGCCTGCGGGCCATCCTCAACTACGGCCACACCCTCGGCCATGCCCTGGAAGCCGTTACCGGCTACCGCCGCTACCTGCACGGGGAGGCCGTTGCCATCGGCATGGTGGCTGCGGGGGAGATCGCCCGTCGCCTGGGGTGGTGGAGCGCGACTGAGGCCGAGCGGCAGCGACGCCTTATCGAAAGGGCAGGGCTGCCCAGCCACTGGCCCGCCGGGATCCCTTGGGAGGCGGTGCTGCAGGCGCTGCAGGCAGACAAAAAAGTCAAGCAAGGGCGGATCCGCTTCGTTCTGCCCCGCCGGATTGGCCAAGCGGAGCTGACCGATCAAGTTGAGCTGGCGGATGTGCAGGCCGCTCTGGCCGCAATGACAGGAACCTCTTGAACCCTAGAATTAGGAAGACCTGAGGACAAGAAAGCATGGGACGGCAACAACGGGTAGCCATCTTGGGGGCCACAGGAGCCGTAGGAATGGAGCTGCTAAAGCTGCTGGAAGAGCGCCGCTTTCCGGTGGCAGAGCTGAAGCTGTTGGCCTCGCCCCGCTCGGCGGGCACCCACTTGACCTTCAAGGGAGAACGGATCCCGGTGGAGCCGGTTGCAGAAGCGTCCTTTCGGGGTCTGGATCTGGTGTTGGCCTCTGCCGGGGCAAGTGTTTCCAAAACTTGGGCCAAGGCCATCGTCGAGGCAGGGGCAGTGCTAATCGACAACTCCAGCGCCTTCCGCCTGGATCCCGATGTCCCGCTGGTGGTGCCGGAGGTCAACCCCCAAGAAGCCTTTCGCCACCAGGGGATCCTCGCCAACCCCAACTGCACCACCATCCTAATGTGCGTGGCCATCTACCCGCTGCATCGCCACATCCCGCTGCGCCGCGTGGTGGCTGCCACCTACCAGTCCGCTAGCGGGGCCGGGGCCCGCGCCATGGTGGAGCTAGAGGAGCAAACCCGCGCCTACCTGCAAGGCCAACCGTTGCAGCCGCAGGTGTTCCCCTATCCCATTGCCTTCAACCTCTTCCTCCACAACAGCCCCCTGCAAGAAAACGGCTACTGCCAGGAAGAGATGAAGATGGTCAACGAATCCCGCAAAATTATGGGATCCCCCCACCTACGGCTGACGGCTACCTGCGTGCGGGTACCGGTGCTGCGCACCCATGCCGAGGCCCTCAACCTGGAGTTCGAGCAGCCCTTCCCGGTGGAAAAGGCCCGACAAATTCTGGCCCAGGCTCCGGGGGTGGTGCTCATCGAAGATTGGGAACGCAACCGCTTCCCCATGCCCATTGATGTAGCCGGCAAAGACGAAGTGGCCGTGGGCCGCCTCCGCCAGGACATCTCCGAGCCCAAAGCCCTAGAGCTGTGGCTGTGCGGGGATCAGATCCGCAAAGGAGCAGCCCTCAACGCCATTCAAATTGCCGAGCTGCTTTTGAAGGACTAGTTCACCACCACTGTCCAAGTAACAGGCCCGGCCTGAACAGGAGCCGCCTGCGTGCTGTTCAACGTGACAGGGGAGTTGGGGTAAGAGTAGGTGCCGGGTGCTGGCAAGGGAGCCGTCTGCACGGGGATAGTGACTGTGCAGGTTCCGCCTACAGCCACTGACCCTCCGGTGAATTGAATGGTGTTCCCACCCACGTTAGCTGCGAGATTAGCTCCAGCACCGCAGGTAGCAGGTAAGGGAGGAGGTACGCCAGGCCCTACTGTCAAAGACGGCGCTCCCGGCAAGGTGTGGCTAAAGCTCACACCGGTCAAGGGTATAGCGGCGTTGTTGGTGATGGTAAAGGTGAGCGTTCCAGTGCCGGTAACAGGGGCCGGGCCAAGTGGGCCAAGCGGGTTAGGAGAAAAGGCCATGGTAAAGGTGGGAGCTGGCACCGTTACCGCCAGGTTGATAGCAGCAGCGGTAGCATTGGGCGCCTGGTTGCTGCTGAGGACTACTGCTGGGCTGGTCAAGGATCCCGCTGTGGTGGCCGTAACTTGAAGATCCAGGCTGATGGTGCAACTGGCGTTAGCTGCCAACGAGCCGTTGACCAGCAAGATGGAATTTGCCCCTGGCGGAGCGGCCACCGTCCCACCACAGCCATTATTCAAGTTATTGGGAGTGGCGACAATTAAGCCGGCAGGTAGCGGATCGGAGAAAGAGAGGCCGGTCAGGGGCAAGGCGGCTGTGTTGGTAATTGTGTAGGTCAGGGTTGTTTTGGCAGTGGGGCCGGCGGCCACTGAGGTGGGGCTAAATGCCTTGGCAAAAGTCGGGGCAGTCGGAGCCGGTGTTGGCGTGGGCGTGGG
>NZ_JANSJC010000018.1:0-30158 GCF_047462375.1 Synechococcus sp. H55.8
ACTCTGCTGTGTTGGCCGAGTTGGCTCCTGAGGGGCATGGAGAAGGAAACACTCGAGAGTTTTTTGTCCATCCGGGGGGTGATGGGGGTGGCGCTCCTGAGTCGGACAGGCCGCCCTTTTTTCTACCGCTCTTTTCAGAACTTGGACAGCCGGCAGCAGCAGGCCCTTGCCGAAGGGCTGTTTCAGGTTTTGCAGACCATGCCCCCAGGCCTTGACTACTTTGACTTTCAGTTTGCCGAGCAACGAGTCTTTGTCTACCCCTTAGGGCCGGAGTGGGTGTTGCTGGTGGCGGTCAATGACGAGCTGGTGATGCCGGTCTACACCTTGGCCGTCAACCGCCTGCGAGCCGAGCTGCAACAGGATACGCCGAAGGGCCTGGCCACCTTTCGCCTGTTGACCAGCCAGGCGGAGGCCGTCCGGAACCCTACCCAACCCAGCTCCACCCTAGCAGAAGGCAAGCCCACACCAAGGGAGGAGGCGACCCAGCCGGCAGCGACAGGCAGCCGCATGCAGATGGATGTCTTTGTGCAATCTCTCAATCGCCTCTGCCAGATCACAAGCGGCTATTTGGGCAAGGCAGTGATCGTCAACTATTGGAAGGCAGCGCGGCAGGAAGTGGTGGAACGCCAGGGATCCTCAGCCGAGTGGCTCAACCAGTTCGAGATCGAGCGCAGCGGCCAAATCCACTACCGGGGCACCCTCAAGGAGCTGGACGAATCTCAACAAAAGGTGCTGCGGGACTGGGTACTGGCTTTTTTCCGCCGCTGCGAAGAGGTGATCCACGACTTTCGCAATTTAATCAAATCGGCTGAATTGCGCTGGTAAAAGCAGAGGAAGCTGCTTTTCAAACAGCGTCCTCAAAGCGCCATGGCCGGTTCTTGGCCGCGGAAAATCCAGGCTAAGCTATGACCATAGCAGATCACCCCAGGTGCAGACGGGATCCCTGACCGAGGATGGCTCCTCTGGCCACCACGAACCGGTGGAGTGAGGATCTGCTTTGCTACCGCGATGCCACCGGATCCCTCGCTACCATCTGCTTACGGCACGCTAGGCGAAGGAGTTGCCATGCTGAGAATCGTCACCCAGCTAACCGAGGCTGAAGCCGAGCTTAGACGGATCTCGGAGCGCACTCAGGCTGACCAGAACCTGCACCGTGAGGCCACTGTGCGGGAGATCCTGCAAGCAGTGCGCCGTCAGGGGGATCGCGCTCTACTGGCCTACACGGCTGAGTTTGACCAGGTGGAGTTGAGCGTGGCGGAGCTGAAGGTCTCGGGGGCGGAGCTGGAGGCGGCCTACCAGGCGGTATCGCCGCAACTGCTATCGGCCCTGCGCCTGGCCAAACAGCGCATTGAAGCCTTTCACCGGCAGCGGGTGCCCAGCAGTTGGGTGAGCTTTCCCGGCCCTGAGATCGTCTTGGGCAAGCAGTACCGCCCCGTGGACCGCGCCGGCCTCTACATTCCAGGAGGGCGGGCCGCCTATCCCAGCACCGTGTTGATGAACGCCATTCCGGCCAAGGTGGCGGGGGTGCCCGAGATTGTCATGGTGACCCCACCGGGATCGGACGGGCTGGGGGGCAAGGGGATCAGCCCGGCTATTTTGGTGGCCGCCCAAGAAGTGGGCATCCACACCATCTATCGCGTCGGCGGGGCCCAGGCCATTGCGGCGCTGGCCTATGGCACCGAGACCATCCCCAAGGTGGATGTAATCACCGGCCCCGGCAACATTTACGTGACTTTGGCCAAGAAGCTGGTGTACGGCACGGTGGGGATCGACTCGCTGGCAGGGCCTTCCGAGGTGTTGATCATCGCCGACGAGAGCGCCAATCCCCTCTATGTTGCCGCCGATCTTCTGGCCCAGGCCGAGCATGATCCCCTGGCGGCGGCCGTTCTCCTCACCCCCGATCTCCAGTTGGCCCAACAGGTGCAGCAGGCGGTGGCGGCCCAACTGGAGACCCACCCCAATCGCCTGATGGTGGAAAAGGCGGTGGCCAACTACGGGCTCATTGCCGTAGTGCCGGATCTGGCGACAGCAGTCAACTTGTCCAACCAGTTCGCGCCGGAGCACCTGGAGCTGCAGGTGGCGGATCCCTGGGCCCTGCTGGATCCCATTCGCCATGCGGGGGCAATCTTCCTGGGGCACTACACTCCAGAGGCGGTGGGAGACTACCTGGCCGGGCCCAACCACACCTTGCCCACAGCGGGGGCGGCTCGCTACGCCTCAGCTCTAGGGGTAGAGACCTTCCTGAAGTACTCCAGCCTGATCCAATACGGCTCGGCAGCTTTGCAGGAGGTGGCTGGCGCGATCCAAGCTCTGGCACAAGCGGAGGGGCTGCCCGCCCATGGCCGCTCGGTGCAACTGCGCTTGGCCGAGGGGAGCTAGAGAGTTTGGCCTGGCCGCAGGTTGGGTGACGATGGCAGCTTCTGTCTGGCGAAAGGGGCGGTGGTGGAGAGGGGCTCTGTCTGCGGCCATGGGATCCCTGCTGTTGGCGACGATGGCGGCTGCGGAGGGGATCCCTTCTCCGCCGCTGGCCGTGCCGTGGGAGTGGGTGTATGCCCTGCAGGAGCAGGCGCGGCAACGGCAGTGTACGCTGATTGGCCTGCTGCGCAGCCGGCCTCTGCCGGCACCGGATCCGCAGTGGCAGGTGTACACGCGGCTGGATTTGGTGGCCACCCCTCAGGCCAGTCGGTTGACCAGTGTGTTGTTTGCCAAGAACACTCGTACCCAAGCCTTGCAAGTGATCTATCAAGCTTCAGCGTCTGTGTACGACCCCGCCGAGCCCTTGGATTTTGCCATGATCCTGCCTCTGGCCTGGCAGGACAACACTCTGCTGGCGCGGGAGTACGAAGGCTGGTTCCAAACCGATTTGAGCTGGGATCGGGCGGTGATCTGGCCCTTGCCCACCGACTCGACCGGGATCCCGCCGGTACAGGTTTGGGAGCCACCGCCGGCCCTGGGATATGCCGAGCTGCTGGGCTGGGATCCCCAGGCGCGAGGGCGGGTGCTGTTTGCCGTGGCCGATAGCCTGGAAGAGGTGCCGCGGCTGGTGAGCGTTGGCTCCTCTTCCGATTGGTTGGTGCGGGGAACGGCCACGCTGACCGTCCCCGATTCCTCGGGTTTGGAAGAGGGCTGGATTGGGGCTGTTCCCGCAGGGTCAGCGGCCATTTGTCATGCCGGGAACTTTGGGCTAAACATCAGGTAGCCCTTCTCGATAGCCCTGAGCTTGGCGTTAGCGGATCCAAGACCGCGGGCGACGCAGCAGGGCCAAGGGATCCAAGGGCAACGTCGATAACCAAGGAGTGGGGCGAGCATGTCAAGACCGCAGGTACGGCGGGGATGGCCTCTGGAAGCCTTTGTGGGCGATGTTATCGTCTGTACACTGGAGGGATCCCATCTGGATCAAGTGACGGAGATCCGCGTCAGCCCGGCGGGCAAAGGGATCCGGGTTAGCTTCGGGGATCCCTTGGGGCGCTCCCAAGGGCCGGTGCAGGCCACTGCCGAGGCACTGACCGTAACTTTTGAGATCGATCCCAGCACCTACCCTGGCGAAAAACGCATCGAGCTGATCTCGCCGGCAGGGCCCAGCGATCCCCTGCCGTTTTTGGTGATGATGTAAAGTCGCGCGGCGAGGAAGTGGGTCATGCCGTTTGCGATTGCTCCGAGCGATGTGGGTGTGCTGCTGCTGGGGGTGGGCCTGTTGCTCTTGGCCGGCGGCTGGGCCTGGTGGCTGCGACGACAGCAGCAGGCTGCTCCCCCAGACTCGACAACTGTTTGGCCGGCAACGGCGGTTGACCTCTCTGCCCTTACGGTGGAACAGGGGGCCCAACTGCAGCCCTTCGAACAGGCGGTGGCAGATCGGCCCCAGGATCCCATTGCCTGGTACAACCGCGCCACCACCCTCGACCACCTGGGGCAGGCCCAAGCTGCCCTGGCCAGCTACGATCGTGCCCTGGAGCTGAAGCCAGATTTTCCCGAAGCCTGGAACAACCGCGGCTCTCTACTGGACGATCTCGGCCGTCACCAGGAAGCGCTGGCCAGCTACGAGCGGGCTTTGCACCTAAAGCCGGATTTTTTTGAGGCCCGCTTTAACCAGGCCAACACGCTGCGGCAACTGGGCCGCTACCAAGAGGCCCTGCGCGCCTACGAGCAGATTCTCACCTTCCGCCCCGATAGCTCGGAAACGTGGTATCTGCACGGGCTAACCTTGGCCTCGCTGGGGCAGTGGCAGGGATCCCTAGCTAGCTACGACAAAGCCCTGGCCATTAACCCCAGCAATCCCCAGGTTTGGCAAAGTCGCGGGCTGGCCCTAGTGCACCTGGAGCGCTACGCCGAGGCCCTGGCCAGCTATGAACGGGCCCTGCAACTGGGATCCGCATCGGCTTCCCTCTGGGCCGGCCACGCCCTTGCCCACCACCGCCTGGGCAACTGGATGGAAGCTCTCAACAGCTACGACCGCGCCCTGGCCCAGGATCCCCAGCGCCCTCAGATCTGGGTGCAGCGCGGCCTGGTGCTGATGGACTTGAACCTCTACGGGCTGGCCATCCAGAGTTTTGACCGGGCCCTGCAGATGGATCCCGAAGATGCCGAGGCCCACTACGCCAAAGCCTGCTGCTGCGCCTGGGAAGGTCAGGTGCCCCAGGCTCTGCAAGCCTTGGAGCAAGCCCTGCGCCTGCAGCCGGAGCGCTACCGCCCCTTGCTCTCCTCTGAGCCCTATTTCGACCTCATTCGCAGTGAGCCGAGCTTTACGGCCTTCCTGACAGCCCTCTCCGGCCTTGGAACCGACACAGAGGGATAGCTTGGTAGCTCCGTATTTCGTGCGGGGCGGAAAAGCCCGTAAGCAACTTTAGTTGCTCATCGTCTGCGTCCTGAGTTCCAGAGGATGGGCCGGCAACAGCAATCTGGTGGCTCCGCCCAATGCAGAGGAAACCCGCTGATTTTCCGTAGGGATGCTGTTGCTTACAGCGAAAAACCTGAGCAAACTGAGAACACTCCAGCTCCTGGCAGATCTCGGGGGCAAGTTGTGTTCTTGTTAACATCTGGTAGCATTTTCATGGACACAACCTGATACTGTCTGCCTGCAAGCTTCTTCGCGGTTGGTTCCAGGGGAAGTCTGGCCTGGAGAAAATAGGTGTCGCTAAGCATCCGCCGTCTTTGAGTTGTTTGGGTACTGATCCGGCTTTGAATGACTCCAGCTCAGAAAGTAAAGAAAAGAAAAAAAGTAATTGTCTATGCTAACAGCTCCTCAGCGGTCTCCTCTCGACGCCTCCGAGCCGCCAACGCCATCGACAGCCGCGGCTCCCCTATCTTTGACTAAAGCTAGTATTGGCGATTCTGGATCCCGAGCTGTGGGTGCGTCTATGGCATCCAAACATGAAGAAGTTAAAGCCCAAACCGCCGAACTGTTGCGACTGTACCACCAGACTCGGGATCCGGCCCTGCGCAACCGGCTGGTGGAAATGAACCTGGGCTTGGTGCGCAAAGAAGCCCATCACTGGAGTAACCAATGCAATGAGGGGTACGATGACTTGGTACAAATCGGCTGCTTGGGTTTGATTCAAGCCATTGAACGCTTCGATATTACCCGCGGCCTGGCCTTCAGCTCCTTCGCCATGCCCTACATTCGCGGAGAAATTCAACACTACCTGCGGGACAAAAGCTCCACCTTGCGGATCCCACGTCGCTGGACGACTCTGCAACGACAAGCCAAGAAGGCGATCGCCCGTCTGCGGCAAGAGTTGGGCCGTCCCCCCTCTGAGGCCGAGGTGAGAGAAGCTTTGCAACTGACGGACCGGGAATGGCAAGAGATGGAACTGGCTCAACAAAATAGCCTTTTGCTCAGCCTTGATGCCCCCATTCAAACCGGGGAAGATAGCGTTGCTCTAGGCGAGGTCGTTCCAGATCAACGCTACCGCAGTTTTCAACTGGCCGAAGAAGATCGCATTCGCCTACAACATGCCTTGGCCAAGCTGGAAGAGCGCACCCGCCAGATTTTGGAATTTGTCTTCTTCTACGACCTCACCCAAAAAGAAACGGCAGAGCGGCTGGGGATCAGCGCCGTTACTGTTTCCCGCCAGGTCAAAAAGGGGCTGGAACGCCTGGCCAAGTTGTTGAATCAAGATATTTTTTGATATTTTTTAAAGTGTTTGGGCCAAGGCGATTGACGGTGCTTTCCCATCCAGTAAAATGCCGGAGCCTCGGTACTGCAATAGATTGCTAGACTAATGGGAACACCGATCAAAATATATTTGATGAATAGAAAAAAGCGCTCTTCTCGGGATCAACCCTCAGCACCTCGCGGTTTCAAGCCCAAGCTGAACCACAACTTGCTCGGCAGGGATCCCTTCTTCCACGGCCAGCCCAACCGGCTCAGCTTGGCTCCTTATGTGCGCACCTTGCCCTCGGTTGTCGATGCCATGCTGGATTTGGCCCAGGTGGGGCGCGAAGATGTGCTGTACGACTTGGGCTGTGGGGATGGCCGCATCCTCATTCGAGCGGCACAGCGCTTTGGCACGCGGGGTGTGGGGGTGGATATCGACCCGGAGCGCATCCTCGAAGCCCAACAGCGGGCCCAAGAAGCCCAAGTTCAGGATCGAGTCATCTTTCTCCAGCAGGATTTGCTTAATTTGGACTTAGCCCCGGCGACAGTGGTGAGCTGTTATTTGCTGCCCCGCTCCCACCTGCTGATCCGAGACAAGTTGCGCTCACAGCTCCGGCCTGGCGCCCGCTTGGTTACCCATTCCTTCGACATGGGAGATTGGCCCCCCACCGCCACCACCACCGTATCGGATGTCATCAACACCTACACCATCTACCTGTGGCAGATCTAGCCCTCCCAGGCCATCACTTCCCAAACAGCCGCAGAAGGCTGGTGCAACACAATCCGGTTGCCATCGGGATCCTGAAAATCCACCTCCTGTCCGTGAAAAGCTTGCCGCAGGGGGGAGATGGAGAGCCGGTAAGTTTTCGACAGCCCCTCCAGCGTTGTCAGGGATCCCTGTAAATCCTGCACCTGCAAGCAGAGGCTCATCGCCCCGGCTTGAGCAGCAAAGTTGGGGTGACGGCTGCCATAAAGGCCCAGCCGCAACCCTGGCAGACGAAACTCCACATACACCGGCTCCCCCTCGGTTGGGAGCTGAGCTTGAGGAGGGATCCCCAAGAGAGCCTGATAGAAGTGCTGTAGACGGGGTAAATCCGGGGTAGCCACGCTAACCAAGGCACCGGAAATCAGCATTGCAACCGCGTGGGGTAGTTCTGTTGCTTTACCCTAGTCTGGCTCAGGGCTCGAGAACAGAGTGAGCCACAGCCGCAGGCACAAAGGCAGGAGCGGCCAAGCCCGAGGTGAGCAAATAAGGCCGCACCAGCGCCGCCAAGCCGGCAATGAACAGCGGGTCGGCATTTAGGGCGGGCACCCGGCGAAAATCGGCGATCCCAACCTGGTGGGCCAGCTCCCGATACTCGATGTCGATCTCCTGCAGGGTCTCGATGTGCTCCGACACAAAGCTAATCGGCACCACCAGCAACTGCTTCACCCCGCGCGCTCCCAGCTCCGGGATAACCCGTTCGGTATAGGGTTGCAGCCACCGCACCGAACCCACCCGGCTTTGGTAGGAGAGGGTGTGGTCATTGGGGCGCTCCACCTGCTGCCAGATCAGCCGCACACAAGCTTCCATTTCCTGTTGGTAGGGATCCCCGGCCTGGGTGACATAGCTTTCGGGAATGCCGTGAGCGCTAAACAGCACATGCACCCTTTCGGGATCGGCAAACCGATCCAATTGTTCCCGAATGGCTCCTGCCATCGCCTGCACGTACTGAGGCTGATCGTACCAAGAGCTGATCTGGCAGCGCTCGATGCGGCCCAGCTGCGGGTCTTCGGCCCAGAGCCGATCCAGCAGCTTAAAGCTGGAGCCGGTCGTGCTGATGGAATACTGCGGGTAGAGCGGCAGCACCACCAGGCGGGTGATCCCATCCGACTTGATCTGCTGCACCACCGACTCGATGAGCGGGTGCCAGTAGCGCATGGCCACATACACCGGCACGTCGTATCCCTCGGCCACCAGGTGGGCCTGCAGTTCTCGCGCTTGCTCGGCTGTGATGCGCCGCAAGGGGGATCCCCCCCCAATGGCTGCGTAGTTACGCCGGGATTTTGCGGCCCGCAGCGCGGAGATGGCCCAGGCAAAAGCCCCCTGCAAGAAGGGAAACGGCAGGCGGATCAGCTCGGGATCAGCAAATAGGTTGTAGAGAAAGGGCTGCACATCGGCCTGGGTCTCTGGTCCCCCCAAGTTCAGCAGGAGCACGCCGCTTTTGGACATAGCAAAACTCAATCATCGTTCTTTATCCACTGTAGGGGGTCTTATCCCACAGCGGGAAAGTGGCCTTAAGTTTTTTTGCAGCCTTTCTCATCCACCTAGCCGACGTTGGTGAAAGCGGCAACAGCAGGCCAGCCTCACCTGATGGCGCAGCGAAGTGAAGCTATCGTATACCTATACGCTTGGCTCTGGGACATTGAGCCTCGTCGCCAAGCCTTCTGTCCCTCCCCTGCTGCGCCGTAGCGTGGGGTCTCTCGGAGAAAAACGATGAGTTCTCGCTACCTACTGCCCCCTGCCGAGCCCAAATCTGTCGGCACCACCTACATCCTTTGGGCGCTGGGCATATTCGGGATCTGTGGCGTCCATCGCCTCTATCTGGGCAAAACCGTGACGGGCATTCTCTGGCTTTTGACCTTCGGCCTGTTGGGCTTCGGCCAGTTGATCGACCTGTTTCTGATCCCGGGCATGGTGGAAGATTACAACTTCAAGCTGGCCGTCCTGCAAGGAGTGCGGCCCTCTCCGGCTCCCGCAAAAGCCGTCTCGGCCCCGCCTCAGCCTTTGAAGGGACAGGCTTTGATGCGGGAGATCCTGCGGCTGGCGCAGCAGCGACAAGGGATCCTCACCCTCTCCGAAGTCGCCATCGAGCTGCCTGCTGACTTTGACGAGATTGAAAAAGCGCTGCGAGAGCTGAGCCGGCGGGGCATCGCTTCTCCCGAGAACAACTTGGCTACCGGCGCAGTGGAGTACCACTTCCCTCACCTGTTGCGCTCCCCTGGCGACCGGCGCTCCCTCTGACAACGTCCTACTGGGATCCCAAGATGCCCCGCTGTTTGGCCAGTTGCATCGCCCGGCGAAAGGCCAGCAGGCCCAGCCCGAAGTAGAAAAGGCCGCTGGCCAGAGCCATGAGCAGCCGCAGGGGATCCAAGCCCGCCTCCCGCACCATCAGATCCCGCAGCAAGCCGGCCCCTGCCGTCATGGGCAGCATCTGCCCCAGCCACTTCAGGGATCCCGACCACTCTTCCGTGGGGGTGGCCAGGAGAAAGAGCAGGCCGAATTGGCTGAGGATCAGCAGTTGTTGGATGCGCTTCCAAATCAAGGCAGCAGATCCCAGCAAAAACGAGAAGCCATAGGCCCCCAGCACCACGCTCAAGAGGGGCAACAACAGAGTGGGAGGAAAGCGCAGCCGGCTGCCTGTCAACAGCAAAATGACGCCCAAAATAACGGCGACGACGGAAAAGCGCAACACCAAGCTGGCGCAGGCCCGCGCCAAAAACAGGGTGGCCGCCGAAAAGGGCGAGAGCAACACCTGCTCCAAGGTGCCTGTCTGGGCTTCTACTTGCAGGTTGAGGGCAATATCGTTCACCACAAAAATGACCAGCGTCCAGAGCACATAGCCGATCACCACCGCGTCCAGCCGTTCGCCAAATTGGGAGGCCGGCCCCGCCACATACTGAGCGCCGGCAAAGAGGGCATAGAAGAAAAAGGTGGTGATCAGGATCCCGCCCAGGGCTTCTGCCGGATAGCGGATGTACTGGATCCAGGCCCGCTTCAGCTCGGCCCAAAACAGGTGTATCGCCTGCATCATCCTCGCCCATCCCCTCTTTTTAACAGCTTGAGGAAAACATGGGTGAGATCCGCTTCCTCTCGCTTAATGCTAAGCAGGGGCAAGGGCTTGAGGATCTCCAGCACCTGATACAACGCCTCTGAAGAGCCGCCAAAGCGCAACTGATGGAAGCCGAGAATCTCCACCCCTTGCTGGAGCAGGCGCTCCGCCCGGCTGGGATCCAGGTCTTGTTCCAACTCAATCCGATAAGTACTGGCTGCGCCGGCAAACTGGCGGATCAGCTCCTGCGTGGGGGCCTGGCAGATGATTCTCCCCCCCTCGATCACGGCCACTTGGTCTGAGAGGGCCTCGGCCATCTCCAGTTGGTGGGTGGTGAGGAGAATGGCCCGACCCGAAGCGGCAATTTGGCGGATCAAGGATTTCACCGCTTGCGCCGCTTCCACATCCAGCCCCAAGGTGGGTTCATCCAGCAACAGCAGAACCGGCTGGTGCAGCAGGGCAACAGCAATGGCCACCTTCTGCTGCATACCCCGCGAAAGGGTTTGCACGGCAACATCCCGTTTTTCCAGCAGGCCAAAGGTCTCCAGCAGCTCCAGCCCCCGTTGGCGAGCCGTTCTGGGGGATAGCCCCCGCAGCACGCCAAAATACTCTAAGTTTTGCAGGGGGGTGAGCCGCCAGTAGAGGTTGCGGTTGCCTTCCAGCACCGCCCCCACCTGGGCCAGCGCACCCGCATCGGCGTGGGGATCCCGTCCCAGGATGCGCACCGTGCCGGCATCCGGCTGGATCAGCCCAGCAATCATCTTGATGGTGGTGGTCTTGCCGGCTCCATTGGGCCCCAAGAAAGCCAGGATCTCCCCTGCCGCCAGCGTCAGAGAGACATCCACCACCGCCCGCACCTGCTTGCCCCCCTGCCGGTAGGTTTTCTGGAGGTGGTGAGCTTCGAGGACTTTCATGAGGCAAGGCAACGGGGAGTGCAAAAGTCCAACCCGAGGAAGGCCGGGCACCCATCCCAGTTTCTCACAGCAGAAGCCCCGCCCCGCAGCCAGGACTAAGTGGCTGTTGGGATCCCGGCCTCTATCCGGCTCAGGGCTAAGCCCATTTTGTCCAGCCACTGCAAAAGGTTCTCCAGTTGCTGCGCCGCAGGCACCATCCCCAGGCCCCGCACCGTCACCTTGCCCGGCTGGTAAACAAAGCGAGGCTGTAGGTGAGTGGGCAGCGCTTCCTTGAGGCGGTTCCAGGCGGGCTCCTCCATGGGAGTTTCCAGAAGCACATGCTCCTTGGCCGGCCTGATACGGGAAAAGCCCAGCCTGCGGGCCAAAATCTTCAGCTCCATCACCCGCAGCAGCTCCTGGGTAGGCCTGGGCAGGGGGCCAAAGCGATCCTGCCATTCCTGGGCAATTTGCAACAGCTCGACCCGAGAGCCGGCAGCAGCCAATTGGCGATAGGCCTGCATCTTTTGATCTTCGTCGGGGATATAGCTTTGCGGGATCATGGCGGTGACATTGAGGTCGATTTGCGTATCTTCCACCTGCGGGATCTCTTGGCCACGAATTTCGCGAATGGCCTCTTGCAGCATCTCCAAATAAAGATCGAAGCCCACAGCATTGACCTGCCCCGATTGCTGCGTGCCCAACAGGTTGCCAATGCCGCGAATCTCCATATCCCGCATCGCCAATTGATACCCAGATCCCAGTTGGGTAAATTCCTGAATGGCCTGCAGGCGTTTGCGGGCCTCTTCGGTGAGGATGCCATCTTCTCGGTAGAACAGCCAAGCATGGGCTTGGATCCCAGCCCGGCCCACCCGCCCTCGCAATTGGTAAAGCTGAGCCAGACCAAACTCCTGGGCATTTTCGATCAAAATGGTGTTGACACGGGGAATATCCAAACCCGACTCAATAATGGTGGTGCAGACCAGGATATCGATTTCCCCGTTGTTAAAAGCCAGCATCGTCGCTTCCAGCTCTCCTTCCGGCATTTGCCCATGGGCAATGGCAATGCGGGCGCCGGGCACCCATTCCCGCAATTTGGCGCTGGTCTCTTCGATCCCTTCAATGCGGTTGACAACATAAAAGACTTGCCCGCCGCGATCCAACTCTTGGCGGATAGCCGTGCGAATGACCTCAGGATTGTAGGGGGAGAGGTGAGTTTTAATCGGGCGCCGCGAGGGCGGGGGAGTTTGGATCAAGCTCATTTCCCTCAACCCCGACAAGGCCATATACAGCGTGCGGGGAATGGGGGTAGCCGTAAGGGTGAGCACGTCCACCTGGGTTTTGAGGAGTTTAATTTTCTCTTTTTGGTTGACGCCGAAGCGCTGTTCTTCGTCGATGACCAAAAGGCCCAAATCGCGAAACTGTACATCCTTGCCTAAAAGCTGGTGGGTGCCCACAATGACATCCAGTTCACCACTTTTGAGGCGGGCCAGGATCTCTTTTTTCTCGTCGGGAGTGCGGAAGCGGTTGAGTAAGCCCACTTGAATGGGATAGGGGGCAAAGCGCTCTTTGAGAGTGTGGTAGTGCTGCTGGGTGAGAATGGTGGTTGGCGCCAAAAGAGCTACTTGTTTGCCGGCGGTTACGGCTTTAAAAATGGCACGGATGGCCACTTCCGTTTTGCCAAAACCCACATCCCCGCACAGCAGCCGATCCATGGGGCGGGGAGACTCCATATCCCGCTTGATCTCCTGGACGGCGCGAATTTGATCCGGTGTCAGAGGATAGGGAAAAGAGTCTTCCAGCTCCTGTTGCCAAGGAGAATCGAGCGGGAAGGCATAGCCCTCCTGTTGGGCACGCTTGGCATAGAGTTCCAACAGGTCAAGGGCCACTTTTTGCAGGCTCTTTTTAACTTTTTGCTTGGTCTTTTCCCAGGTGCTGCCGGACATTTTGTGCAGCGCGGGGGGGCCATCGCCGCCGGCCCGGTAGCGGGAGAGGGAGTTGACCTGGTCGGCAGCCACCCGCAGCAGGCCATCGCTGTATTGAATGACCAGATATTCTCGGGTTTCGCCGCCGATGGTGAGGCTTTCCAGCCGCAGGAACTGGCCAATGCCATGGGCCCTGTGAACAACAAAATCCCCCGGCTTGAGCAGGTTGGGATCCACCTGGCGGGAGCTGGCCTGGCGGCGCTTGCGCACATAGGTGGGGGTGGCCAGGCTGTGCTGGCCGAAAAACTCGCGGTCGGTCAGCACCACCCACCCCAGCGTGGGCAGGAGAAACCCCTCCAGATCCGCTAGGCCGGAGTACTTCAGGGCCACCGGCGTGTAGGACTGGAGCTGGCGCTCGATAGTCGGAAAATCTTTGGGGTTGGGCACGTACTGGGCCGGGCAGTCGTGTTCCTGCAGCAGAGCCACGGTGCGGGAGGGCTGGGCGGAGAGGATCCACACCTGCAAGTGTTGCTTGCGGTACTCGCGCAGGGTTTTGGCCAGGGATCCAAACTGGTGGGGAGTGGCAGGGACAGGCCGGCTTTTGAGGTCGAGGACAGCTTCCCCCTCGCCAGCAGGGGCAAAGGCACGGGCCAACAGGCGGGGGAAGGGATCCCACTCAGCGGCCTCAAGATCGAAGGGGCGGTGGAAGGGCACTAGAGCCGGCTCAGCAGCCTGGGCCAATTGCCACTGCTCCTGGGCGTGGGCTAGCCACTGCCGGCTGTGGGCCTGGCACTGCTCCGGCTCGTCGATCAGGATCAAGGTATTGGGATCCAAGTAGCTCAGCAGGTTGGCCGGTGGATCGTAGAGCAGGCCGAGAAAACGGCGCAGGCCTTCTGGGGGAGGCGATCCCTGCTGCCGCAGGGCGGGGGAGAGCTGCTCCATCTTTTCCTGCAGCGCTGGCCAGAGCATGGGCCCATAGCCGGTGGGGGTCAGCCAGACAGAAGGGATCCCATCTTGGGAGCGCTGGCTTACCGGGTCGAACTCCCGCAGCCGTTCCAGCTCATTGCCAAACCACTCCAGGCGCACCGGCCACTCGCAGGCCACCGGGAAAATGTCGAGAATATCGCCCCTTTGGCTCCACTGCCCCTCGCTTTCCACCAGGCTTACCCGCTGGTAGCCCAGCCGGGCCAACTGCTGCCCCAACTGCTGCGGCGACAGCTCCAGGCCAGGTTCCAGCTTGAGGCAGAAGGCCTGAAACACCTCTGGGGGGGGAAGATGGGGTTGTAAGGCCCGCTCCGTGGCCACAACGGCCATGCCCTTTCTGCCCTGGAGACAATCGGCCAGCACCTGCAATTGTCCCCACACCAGTTCCGGCTCCAGGTCAAACGGCTCATAGGGGGAAGCCTCAGAAGTGGGATAAAGGTACACGCTCTCCCAGCCCATGCCCTCCAGTTGCGCCGTCCAGCGGCCTGCTTCTTCCAAAGTGGCAGTCACCACCAGCAGGGATCTCCCCTCCTGCTGGGCCAAAGCCGAGGCCATCAACCCCTTGGCGATCCGCCCTGCCCCTTGAATGGCTGCCTGTCGCCGCGATCTCAAGCGGGCGGCCAACTCTGGCATCAAGCCGGATTGGGCGAGAAAGCGCACCAGCGGGACAAACGACATCTTCCACCCCCCACTGCCAACTGGGATCTCCAACAAGCCGGGATCCCAATTCTGGCAGGCCCTGAGGAAAATTTGCATGGCGTTATCCCCGCCCCTCAACGGGCCATTTCGGGATTGCGGATCCCCAGGCTGCCGAGTTCGCAACCCTCTTTATCCTGTAGTCTGCTTTACACGAAGAAAACCCCTTCTCTCAGGATCCTAAAGTTAACCTTTAGAGTCGAGCAGCCCATGCTGATCCTGGTCAAGATGCAATCTTAGGAGGAACAAAAAAGATAGCCTTCCCGACCTCATCCAAATGGGTACGGATGTCTGCAGCGAACATACCTAGAGGCGTGCCTGCACAAACTGCAGCAGAGAGGGTTGGGAAAAGTTGAGTTTATCCATCCAAACTGGGTGCCAATCATGTTTCTAGACACCGTCGCACTTTCTCGACTACAGTTTGCCCTCACGGCCATTTTCCATATGCTATGGCCGGTTTTAACAACGGGACTGGCTATTTATCTTGTTGTTATAGAGGGCCTTTGGCTAAAAACCCGCAATCTAGATTACTATCGCCACGCTCGTTTCTGGTCAAAGATCTATGTGTTGAACTTTGGCATCGGCGTGGCCTCAGGGTTGCCGATGGCCTTTCAATTTGGCATGAACTGGGCCCCTTTTTCTGAGGCGGTGGGCGACTTCTTTGGAACCGTCCTTGGGTTTGAGGGCACGATGGCCTTTATGCTGGAGGCCAGCTTTTTGGGGATCATGCTCTTTGGCTGGGAGCGGGTGCCGCCGGTGATTCACTGGATCTCGACAATCCTGGTGGCCTTCGGCGCCAACCTCTCTACCTTTTGGATCCTGACGGCCAACTCTTGGCTACAGACGCCGGCAGGGGGGGTATTTGTCGATGGGAAGTTTGTGGTGCGCGACTACCTGCAGGCGATTGTCAATCCCTTCATGGTTAATAGCTTTCTGCACATGTTTTTTGCCACTTTGGAAACCTCTTTGTTTGTGATCGGTGGCATCAGCGCCTGGTACATTCTCAAGCGGCGGCACAGCGAGTTTTTTTCCCGTTCCCTCAAAGTGGTCTTGGCAATGGCTCTGGTGGTGGCCCCTTTGCAGGTGTTTATCGGCCACTTGAGCGCGGAGCAAGTGTATCGCTATCAACCGGCCAAGCTGGCGGCCATGGAGGCCCAGTGGGAGACGATCCCCGCCGGCGAACGAGCCGATTGGAGCCTGTTAGCCCTGCCCAACGACCGAGAAGAGCGCAACGAGTGGGAGGTGAAGATCCCCGGTGCGCTGGGCTATCTGCTGGAGTTTAAGCCCAGGCTGGATCGACCGGTGCAGGGCCTGAAAGCTTGGGATCCCCAAAATCGTCCCCACATGATTGGCCTCATCTACTACTCCTTTAGGACAATGGTGGCCATTGGCCTGTTTCTGGCCGGGCTTATGGGGGTTACCTTGATCCAGTGGTTGAGGGGCAAGCTGTCGGCGGAGGCCCTCTCCCAGCAGAAGTGGCTGATGTGGGCTTGGGTCTTCGCCGCACCCCTGGGATACATTGCCGTGGAGACCGGTTGGATCGTCCGCTGCGTGGGCCGGCAGCCCTGGATTGTGTATGGACAACTGCGCACCGCGGAATCCGTTTCGCCGCTGCCGCCGGGAGAGGTGCTGTTTTCTTTGGTCGGCCTGACTGCTTTGTATACGGTGTTTTTCGTGGCTGCCCTTTACTTTGGCAGCCGCATCATCCGCAGAGGGCCTGACCTGGAGCTGCCTGCCCCCGTTCCGGCAACCCAGCCGGTGATGGTGATCGAGCCTGCCCGCCACGAGCCGGATCGCCGTCCTGCAGAAGCTCGCTAGCACCGGTGCAGCCCCAACAGAACCCAGACGACACCGCAGGCTCCTCATCCAACAGCAGCCAAGCCACTTGTCGATTTCCAACTCCCCTCTCCCTTTGGGAGAGGGGTTGGGGGTGGTCGCGTGAGCGGCGCGGAGCGCTTGGGCCCAAAGGGAGAGGGGCTGCGGGTGAGGGGGATCATGTCTCGAACTGGTCGGAAATAAACTACAGAGAACGACGATGGAATCTTTCGAGCCTTTACAGCAGTTTTTACCGCAAGTCTGGTTTTTTATCCTCGGTCTCTTCCTCTTCCTCTATGTTCTGCTAGATGGATTTGACTTGGGGGTTGGCATCCTCTCCCTGACGGCTTCTAGCGAGACCCGCCGCAGCATTCTCATGACCAGCCTGGGCAATGTTTGGGATGCCAATGAGACGTGGCTGGTGCTGATGGGGGGATCCTTATTTGGATCCTTTCCCCTCGCCTACGCCACCATTCTCAACGCTCTCTACATTCCGCTGGTGATCATGGTGGTGGGCCTGATCTTGCGGGCTGTCTCTTTCGAGTTTCGGGAGAACGCCGACAACAAGCTGGTGTGGAACATTGCCTTCGGGGTGGGCAGCTTTTTGGCGGCCTTGGGCCAGGGGTTTGCCTTGGGCAGCGTCTTCGAAGGGATCCGCGTCGACGAAGCCGGCCACTTTGCCGGCAGCCCTTGGGATTGGCTGACCTGGCGCACGGTGTTGGTGGCTCTTACCTTGATCCAGGGCTACGTGTTAGTCGGCTCGGCCTATCTGATCGTTAAGACCACCGGCGAGCTGCAGAAAACCTACTACAAGACAGCAACCATCGCCACCTGGACAACGTTGCTGGGGGCAGTGTTTATCACCATCAGCACCCCCATCATGTCGGAGCAGGCGCGCGCTCAGCTTTTCTCGCCTCCTCTTTTCTATATCTTTGCTGCCATCCCCGTTTTGGGACTTTTGTTGGTGGCTCTGTTGCTGCGCAGCCTGCGGCGGCGAGAAGAAAATAGCGTTTTGGTTTATACTTTTTTAGTCTTTGCCCTTTCTTTTATCGGCTTGGGGTTTATGGTTTTCCCCAACATTATTCCTCCCAGCGTCACCATCTACGAAGCAGCCGCTTCTCCCAGTTCGCTGGTGTTTATGCTCACCTTTATTGGCTTTTTGATCCCGGTTATTTTGTCCTACAACATCTACAACTATGTGGTGTTCCGGGGCAAGATCGTGGTGCAGGAAGCAACGCCAGAAGAGGCCAAAGTTTCGGAGGCAGCTTAAACCCAAAGCAAAAAGTCTCAACTTAATTAATTAAATCAAGACCCCGCGGAGCGTTTTGCCAGGCGGGGTACATTTGCAAGCAAAACAGGGTTAACCTTGAGGGGGCCATCGGATGGGTGGCATGGCCACTCCTTAAGAAGCGCTGCTCTCTTTGGGTAGGAAGAGCAATTCCTCTAGCAGATTTGGCCTTTTCACTCCCGCTTCAGCCACTGCCGGATCTGCTCGGCAGCCACATCGCGACCTCCCAAACCAAAAGCCAAGGCCACCGCGACGGCAATCGCGCCCAGCACCAGGCCAAAAGCCAGCACCACAATGTCGGTGGCTACACCCATCTGTTGTAAGGCCATGGCGCCGACGAAAACCAAGATGGCCACCCGCGCCGCCTGCGCCAGCACGCCTGCAGAGGGGTTGCCCAAGCTCTTGATCATGGAATGGGCCAAATTGGCCAAGTAAAGGCCGATCCCGAACACCAAGGCGCCGATGAGCACCCGCCCGGAAATCAGCAACAGCCCCTGCACGATGTCGGTTAAAGCGGCAAACTGCAACAGCTCCACCGCCGGCACCGCCCCAAACAGGACCACGCCCACCCAGACCACCAGGCCGGCAATTTCAGAGGGGGTGCGCCGCTTCGCCAACTCCCCTTCAGCGGCAGGCGCTTCAGGAGCAGGGGCCAAGGGCAAGCCGAGGCCGGCAGCCAAGCGGTCGAAGCCCACCGCCTGCAGCAACTGGGTCACCAAACCGGCCAAAAACTGCCCCAGCCAGTAAAAGACGGCCAGAATCAGAGCCGATCCTGCCATTCGGGGAATGGCCCGCAACACCTGCTCCAGCATCGCCACCGCCGGATCCGAGATGGCCCGGATTTCCAGAGCATTGAGAGCCGCAATCACCGCCGGGATCAACACCAAGATGTAGGCCACCGTCCCGACAATCTGGGCCAACTGGGGAATGCCAAAGCGGGCCCCCAAGCGGTTGGCTCCTGCTGCCGCCAGCAAATTGGAGATGAGGCCGCGCACGATGCGGGCCAAAAACCAGCCCACCACACCGATGATGAGCGCTCCCAAAATGCGCGGCACCATCGATAGGATTTGATCCAGCAGGTTTTGCACCGGCTGCAGCGGCCCCCGCAGGTTCAGCGTATCCAGAATGAGCGGCAAAAAGAACAAGAGAATCAACCAGTAGAGGGCGTCACCCAGAGCTTCATTCAAGAGAAAAGGAGCGACCTCAGCCCCCCCTTCTGACTTTGCAGCCGTTCCTTCTGTGGCCGCTTCTGTACCCACCTCACCGGCAGCACTCTCTTGGTGAAGAGGCTGAACCAGCCGCTCGTCCAAGTTAAAGCGCCGCAGCCCCCGAATGACCGCTAGGCGGGCAACCGTGGCCACCGCCCAGCCCACCACCAGCAGCACCAGGGCTCCACCCAGCCGCGGCAGATAGACAAAGATTTCGCCTAAAAACCGATTGAGCGGATCGGAGACGGCCTGAAGCTGTAGGGCATTCAGCACCGCCACCAACACAAAAGCCAGGATGATCCAGTAAACAGCAGCGGCCACCCAGCGCTCCGTTTGCGGCAGCTTCTCGCCAGGCTTTTGCCCCAAAACCCAAGCAGCCAGGCGGTTATCGAGCTGCGTCCGCTTGAGCAGCCCCCGAACGCCGAAGGCCACCGCCGTGGCCACGATCCAACCCAGAACTAGGATGGCAACCGCTGCCAGCAGATTGGGCATAAAATCGATAAGCCTGGACCAAAGATTGACAAAAAAAGAGACAGTCTCATCTCTAAAAGTGTTTACAGGGGTGTCCATAATTACCCTCACAGCCTGAAATGCTCAGGATGCACAAATGATAAAAGTAGGTTAGCCTGAAGCGCTTCCTTGGGCAAGCTGGGTTTGTCCGGGAGAAAGCCTCAAATGTCAAAAGAAACGGCAGGTCTTGAAACAAAGCTTTACATCTATCCACAGGCGGCAAGGGTTGAGCCAAGCTGCAGGGGTTCTGCCCAAGAAAATTTAAGGTTTAGGTGTATAGGGGAAAACTTTTGCAGTTCTTTAGCTTAATCGGCGGGAAGCTCCGCACTGTATTGGTGAATTGTGTTGACTCAAGAGCCAATCAGTGTCGGGATGCAAGCCGTTCGTCCTACACTTGAGGAGAACAAGTTAAATCTCTGGAGAGTTTCCCGCCGTGGGTCGCACGGTGGCCGCACGCTGAGACCTCTGTACAAACAAGTCTGTGAAGCGTGAAGCCGTACTCTATCTAAGTTGTGTTTACTCAACGAAGATGAGTGTCGGGAGTCGTTCACCTACTTTTCACCGTTGTCCAGAGGGCGTCGATGAGGCGCAGCTCTTCCCCTGACAGCACCTTGAGGTAGCCCAGTTTGGCAAAGGTTTCTTCATCGGGGTAGATGGCCGGATTTTTCCGATCTTCCGGATCGATCAGGGGCAGCGCTGCGGCGTTGGGGGTGGCGAAGCGGTTGTGGTTGCTCAACTGGGCGCCGACCTCGGCATCCAAAATGAAGTTGATGAAGCGATTGGCCAGCTCAGGATTGGGGGCTTTGGCAGGGATGGCCATCACGTCCAGCCAAATGTGAGCGCCCTCGCGAGGGACGAAATAGCCGATATTGGGGTTTTCTTCGGTCGCCTGCAGCGCGTCGCCACTGTAGACAATCGCCACATTGGCCGTTCCGGAGACGAGTTGATTTTTGCCTCCTACGCCTCCGATGAGGCCGGCGCTGCGGCGTTTGGTCTCGATCAAAAGCTGCTGGATCTGCTGCAGTTCGGAGCGAGCAGTGGTGTTGATATCGAAGCCCAGGTAGAGGGCTGCCGCGGCAATCATGGAGCGCATCTCATCGATCATCACAAAGGGGCCGTACTGCTGCTGCGGGTCGAAAATCAATCCCCAAGAGCGCTCGAAGTTTTCCGGCAGGCGGTCTTTGCGGTAGCCGATGCCGGTGGTGCCCCACTGGTAGGCAGCGGTGTAGGTGTTCTCTGGGTCGAAGGGCAGGTCGACAAATTTCTCGCCCAGGTTGCTCAGGTTGGGAATCAGGTCTTTGTTAAGAGGCTGCAGCAGGCCCAGCTCCACCATGTTGGGCACAACGTAGTCGGTGGGCACGACGATGTCGTACTGGCTGACGCCGCCCCCCCGCAGCTTGGCGATCATGTCCTCGTTGGATTCGTACACACTCACCACCACGCGGCTATTGGTGGCTTTCTCAAAAGCCGTGAGAATGTCGGGATCAATGTATTCTGACCAGATGTAGAGGTTGAGGGTCTGCCTCTGGGCAGGGGTGGCATGGGGCCAAAACAGAGCCAGGATCAGCACACAAAAGGCCAGGGTTGTAGCCGAGGCAATCCACTTTTTCATGAGGTTTCTCCAACTGGGAAAAGTTGAAGACATCGTATCTGCTTTGTCTTAAGTTTTTGGGAGCGGCATGGCTATATGTCGCATGTTGTGAATGTGCTTCTGTTCGGCCAAAACTCTACCCGTGGCTGCGGGGATCCGGCTGATTGGGGAGGGTGGGTCTACTCCGCTCCAGCTCAGACACCGGCCCAATACTGGTCAACTGCAGAGGCTGCCCAGTGGCCAGAGCCAACACATTGGCCCGCAAAATCGACGGCGGCTGTTCTCCAATTGCCGATCCCAGCACCTCTCCCTGCCGATCCAAAAACAGAAAATGCGGGATCCCGTTTACCCGGTAGCGGCTCAGCTCCGGCAGCCACTTGGGATTATCCACATTGAGCATGACAAAGTTGACTTGATCGGCAAATTCCTTTTTTAGGTCGGCCAAGAGAGACGCCATCGCTCGACAGGTGGTGCACCAATCGGCATAAAACTCCACCAAAGAAGGTTTGCCGTTGGCTTGAGCTTGCTCCCAAGGTATGGCCTCTTGGGCCAGAGCTTCTAGGTGGGTGCCTGCCTGACGACTTTGGCTAGCCAAAAACAGGCCAGCCGCCATGACCACCGCCACCAGGGCAACCAGCCCGTTGCGCAGCCGTTCTGTCCAGTTTTCCCTCATGGTTCATTACCTCGCGATCGGCACATCTGGTGGATCTGGCTCTCACCGTTTTAGCATCCCAGCCTGTCCTGCCGGCTCCGGCCAGAGCAACATTTTGGGCCGGGATCCCGGCTGGAGAAGAGGGCCAGGTGAGCGATAATGGGTGCGGCGTTTGACCGATGGCTCAGCGATGCGCATCTCCTTGAAGTGGCTGCGAGAACTGGTGGATTTCCAACTTGCACCGGAAGAACTGGGGGAAGCCCTCACCCTGGCAGGGTTTGAGGTGGAAGAGATCGAAGATCGCCGCAGTTGGGCAGACGGCGTCGTTCTGGGCAGGATCTTGGCTGCCGAGCCTCACCCCAACGCCGACAAGCTGCAGGTTTGTCAGGTGGATTTGGGATCCGATCGGCCTGCAACCATTGTCTGTGGAGCCGCCAACGCTCGCGCCGGGATCCTCGTAGCGGTGGCCACGCCCGGCACCTATTTGCCCGCCATCTCCCTTACCATTGCCAAAGCCGACAAGCGCGGGGTGATCTCGGAGGGCATGATCTGTTCTTTGGCCGAGCTGGGACTGGAGAAAGCTTCGGCAGGGATCCACGAATTTCCGCCCGATTTGGATCTCAGCCTGCACCCGCTTGGCTCTGATGTGCGCCCGCTGCTGGGCCTGGACGATGTGGTGCTGGATCTGACTTCCACCGCCAACCGCGCCGACGCCCTGAGCATGGTGGGGATCGCCCGCGAGGTGGCCGCCCTCACCCGCAGCCCGCTGCACCTGCCGCCCATCAAGCCTCTGCAGGCCCAGCCCATCCCCAACTTTCAGTTGCGCATTGCTGACGCCAAAGCCTGCCCCGCCTACAGCGGCGTGTTGATCGAAGGGGTGAAAGTTGGCCCCTCCCCCGACTGGCTGAAACACCGACTGGCCGCCGCCGGGATGCGCCCCATCAACAATGTTGTGGATATTACCAACCTGATCCTGCTGGAGTGGGGCCAGCCCCTGCACGCTTTCGACTGGGATCGCCTGCTCCAGGTCATGGGCAAGAAAAAGCCCACCCTTGAAGTGCGCCTGGCCCAACCGGGAGAAACCTTGAAAACCTTGGACGGCCACACCCGCACCCTGCAGCCCGACAGCCATCTCATTGTGGCCGGCGGCCAACCGGTAGCCTTGGCCGGGGTCATGGGAGGGGAAGAGACCGAAGTCAGCTCGACCACCACCCGCATCTTTTTGGAAGCAGCCCTCTTCGATCCGGCGGTGACGCGGCGCTCGGCCCGCTCCCACTCGCTGCGCACCGAGGCTTCCACCCGTTATGAGCGAGGCGTGAACTTTGCCACCCTCGATCAGGCTCGGGATCGGGCGGTAGAGCTTATTTTGGAGCTGGCGGGCGGATCGGTAGTAGGCCTTACCCGCTTCGACCAACGTCCGCCTTTAGAGCGCACCTTGAAGCTGCGGCTGTCGCGGCTGATCGATGTGTTGGGGGACGAGGTGCAGGCAGCGGATGTGGAAGAGATCTTGTCTGCTTTGGGCTTTCGGCTCTCTCGCTGCGAGGAGGTCAGCTCCCGGAGTGCCCTCTCCCCCGCCACCGAGACGGCAACTGTGGCCCGCTGCGTTTGGCAGGTCGCCGTTCCCCCCTATCGCCTGCGGGACATTGAGCGGGAGATCGACCTCATCGAAGAGTTTGCCCGTCTCTACGGCTATGACCGCTTCTCGGAAACCTTGCCCACCGAGCCGCAGGTGGGATCCCTTTCGACACGAGAAACATTCACGCGCCAGATCCGAGAGGTGCTGCGCGGCATTGGCCTGACGGAGGTGTACCACATCTCCCTCTGTCCGGCGGAAGAGGACAGCTCCCTGGTGAAAATCGCCAATCCGCTTTCGCCGGAGTACTCCGCTGTGCGCAAGGCGCTGCTGCCCGGCCTGGTGGAGGCCTTCCGCTTCAACTGGGATCAAGGCAACGGCCCGCTACAAGCTTTTGAGATTGGCCGTGTCTTTGCCCATGCCCTGCCCACCAGCCCCCACCCTTACCAAGAGGCCGAGCATGTCGGCGGCATTATGGGCGGGGATCCCAATCCCCACGATTGGCAACACCGCAACCGACCCATGGACTGGTTTGAGGCCAAGGGGCTGCTGGTCTCGGCGCTGGAGCGGCTGGGATTTGGCCCGGAGTTGCGTCTGGATCCCCCTGAGGCGCAATCGCCGCTGCTGCACCCCGGTCGTCAGGCCGGCCTGTGGATCGCAGGATCCCGCATCGGCTTGTTCGGCCAGTTGCACCCCCGCCTTTGCCAGGAAAAGGGCCTGCCGGATCAGGTCTATGGGTTTGAGTTGCAGTTGGATCCCTTACTGGAAAGCCTGGAGAGACGAGGCATTGTGCAATTTGCTCCCTTTTCGCCTTTTCCTGCTGCCGATCGGGATATCGCCTTCTTTGCGCCGCTTGACCTCACGGTTGGCGAGATCGAGAAAGTCATTCGCCAAGCCGGCGGAGAACTTCTCCAATCGGTGCAGCTTTTCGACGAGTACCGTGGCCAAGGAGTACCTGAGGGGCAGCGCAGCCTTGCCTTTCGCCTGGTGTACCGCGCTGCCGATCGCACCCTGACAGATGCGGAGGTAGAAGCCCTGCAAAACCAGGTGAGGGCCCAGTTGGCAAAACAATTTCCGGTTACCTTGCGCAGCTAAGTGACTGCTTCATGCCCCAACCGCTATTCGCCCCCCCTCTCCCACAAGGGGAGAGGAGAGTTGGAGATCAACACCTTTCTCTACAGTTGCCGCCGCTCTCTTCTGGCTTCAATGTCAAAAATCAACATGACCTATAACAAACGGCTGCTGCGCGCTTTCCAGTCCAGCTTTTGCTCCAGAAGAAACTCCAAGTGAGGCAGATAGGCTTTACAGCTATGCTCTCCTGAACCGATTAGGTGAGTGGCATTGAGGTTTTCAATTCTGGGGTGAAACTCTCTAATTGGCTTGATCCCACAGGGGCTGCGGTTGAGGGAAGGGGCTTTGAAGACGTAGGCCAGAACCCAATCGTCTTCGTTGTAGATATTCACCAACTTTCCGGTGATATTTTCTATATGTAGACTCCAGTTCTTATCGGCCTGCCTCCTAACAGCACCGCTGAGCAAGATAACATCTTTAAGACGCCGATCTGCAGTCTGGGGCCAACCGCGCATGATGTAGTAGGCTACCCTTGCCCCCAAGGAAAACCCCATCAGGGTAATCTGCCTTTCCGGCAAAGCAGAGAGCAGGGGATAGGCGTACTTCAGTCCCACTTCTTTGGCCTTTGCTTTGTGGGCTTCCCAGTGGGCAAGTAGTCCTACCCCAAGCTTCAGGGCAGATAAAGTCAAGCTTACAGGACTGGAAGCATCCCACCAGAGGTAGTACAGGGATCCCTGCCATCCGGCACGTCGAAGCGTCTCCCACAACAGTCTTTTTTCCCAAGGTTGGGTTTCACCTTCGCTAAGGAAACCGTTGATGAAAACTAGGGCCTCGTCCCAACCCAGGGAGGGTTCAATACGGATCAAATAAGGCCTACGGTGAGTAACCTCTTCGATAGTCCAGTCAACAACAATTTCTGTAACTTTCTGGCTGACTTGGAAAGTGGTTTGACCCGTGCCAAGAAGAATTCCTCCGGCTTTTTGGGTGGTCTCGATACCTGTACCAATAACTGACCCGGTAACCTTGCCTATATCAAAGGCGGTCTCTACAACTTTTCCGCCAATCTGGGCAAAACCTTTGAAGACCCCCTCAAGAATGTCTTGCATGGTCAATGGCACCCCCTGAGCGCTGAGACCAGCAAAATACTAGTACTATCTTACCCGCGCCGCATGGCGGTAACCCCCGTGGGATCCAGGACTTTGCCCCGTTCCACCTCGGCATAGACCAGGTAGCGATCGCCACACTCCATCCAGGTCTTGACACAGCACTCTAGGTAGGCCAGGGCATCCAATAGAACCGGGCAGCCATTTTCGGCAGTGGCCGTGGCCAGGCCGGCAAAGCGGTCTTCGCCAGGACGCTGGGGCCGCTGAAAGTGTCGCTGCAGGCTGCTGCCTTTGCCCTCCCGCAAGATGTTAAGCACAAAGGTCGCTTGGGGATGGATAAGCAGTTCCGCCTCGCTGTCCCTGGTTACAGAAAGGGTTAGGCCGGGGGGGTTGAAGCTGGCCTGGGCCACCGACGAGGTGAGAAAGCCGCGCGGGATCCCATCTTGCAGGGCGGTCACCACACAGAGGGATCCCACCACCCGGCTCAAGGCCTGTCCCACCCGATCCGCCTGGGTTTCGCTGCTGGTTTGGCGGGGGGCACGCGCTCGCTTGGCCTTGCGCAGCGCCTGGGCAAACTGGGATCCCGCCTCTTGGCAAGTTTGTAGGATTGCAGGGGTGGGCTTAAACTTGGCGCGGATCGTCTCAAACCCCAAAGAAAAGCCGGCATTGAGCAACTTGCTCTCGATGAGATCCACCGCTTCGCCGCTCCAGCCGTAGGAGCCAAAAACCCCCGCCAACTTGCTGGTGGGAACCGAGGAGAGGATGATGCCCAAAACCGTTTGGATCTGGACAGGGGGATGGCCGGCCAAGGTGGGGGATCCGATGATGAACCCTTGACAGCGCTCCAGGGCCTGGGCGATCTCGTCAGGGGTGGCCCATTCGCAGTTAATTCGCTCCACCGTAACCCCAGACTGTTCCAGCCCCTGAGCTAGGGCTACAGCCATCATGCCTGTATTCCCATAAGCCGAGGTGAAGAGCAATGCCACCCGCTGCTCGCCAGGATCCTCCTCGCACCAAGCGTGGTAATCCAAGCGCAGCCGCCGCAGGCTGTGGCGCACCAAGGGGCCGTGGGCAGGGGCGTAGATTTGGGCGGGAAACTCCTCCAACTTAGCCAGGGCCGCCTTCACCTGGGGCAATTGGTTGCGGTGCAAACAGTCGAAGTAGTAGCGGCGGTCTTCGCTGAGCTGCCGCCAATGCTCGTCAAACACCTGCTCGTCGCAGACATGGGCGCCAAACAGCTTGTCGGTGAACAGGATCCCGGTGGCCGGGTCGTAGGTACAAAGGGCATCCGGGTGGCGGGGCGTGGGCACGGTGCGAACGTGCAGCTCATGCCCTTCCCCCAAATCCAGGCGATCCCCGTCGCGGAGCACCCGCAGGCGGAAAGACTGGTCGCCATTGTAGGTAATGCCCAGATCGGCTGCCTCTTCTTCGTCGCGGCTGCGGGGCACGGGATCCATCTCTTCAAAGGCGGCCCGCAGCGTGATGGATCCCGGCTTGGAGCAGAGCACCGTTGCATAGGGAGCCAGAGGCAATAGGGCTTTGAGGGTAGCAATGCGGTTAAAGTTGACGTGGCTGAGCAAAATAAAGTCCAACCGCTGCAGGTATTGGTGCTGGGCCAGCTCCTCCAGAAAGATGTTGGTGAACGATTCCCCCGGCGGATCGATGAGAAGGGTTTGGCGGGCCTGGATGAGGTAGCTGTTGGCGGTGGTGCCCCGTTGCCGGGCATATTCCAGCTCAAACTTCAAGCGATCCCAGGTGCGGGAGCGGAGAACCAACGTGGACGGGCCGATATGGGCCACTTGGACATCACGGGCGGGGATCCTACTCTCCATAGCAGCCTCCGATGCGGCATCTGTCTTCAGCTTGCCACGAAGCTGAAGGACTGGGGATCCCCTTTCAGAGTTGCGGGAGGCTGCGGGTTGGCTTAACCAAAAGCAAATACAGCATGAACAAGCTGGCGCTTCCCCCCAGAGGTGGGGATGTCTGAAACTCGGGATCCCTTGCATACTGTTGCTATCTTGGCACTCGCACAGGTGCTCCCTCTTTTCCCCGTTATCTGAGATACGGCCATGCCTGCTCCTTCCCCGCTGTTGCTCAAACTTGCCCTGCGTCTGCTTGGCTCTCTGAAGATCCCGGTGGATCGGCGCAGGATCCGCGAGCGTGGCTTTGTTCTACCGGTCGCCATCTTGATTGTGCTGGTGTTGAGCTTGGTAACGGTGGGCCTGCTCACCCGCTCCACCCAGCGCAACATCCAAACCCAGGTGGAACGAGCGGGGCAGACGGTTAGCCGACAACTCAACGCCGCCATCGACCGGGCGCGGGCCAAGATCGACTACCTGGTGCGGGATCCCCGCCTGCCCGCCGGCACCCCTACTGATGCCCAACTTGCCGCGGCCTTGATTAACGACGGGGCGGGAGGGCTGCTCCCGCGGGATGAGAACGAGCCCTACATCCTCCCCGATGAAACCCAGTTCGAAATTACAACCAACATCGAGGTGGAGGATCCCAACAACCCCGGGCAAACCCTGCCTGTGCCGGTACGGGCGCCGGCCTGGTGGTTTTTGGTGGACACCGACAACAACGGCGTCAACGACTCCGTAACTGTCTACACCATTCTCAACACCCGTCGGGCTGCCAGTGCCGGCTTTGAGGATAGCCGGCTAACGGATACGGAGCGGGCGCGGCGCCTGATGATCCGCAGTGGCCCTCTGCAAGGGTCGGCTCTGGGCGCTTGTACCGACAACCCCGCCGAGCAGACCGCCAACCCCAACGTGGGAGACTGGTTCCAGGTGGGATCGGCGCTGTACAAGCCTTTCCAGGTCTTTGCCGTCACTTTGCCCATTCAAGGCGCCGACTCCACCACCCGCGCCATCTCGGCTTTGCAGTTCCAGCAGGATCGGAAGCGGGATCTCCTCAACAAGTGGGGGGCCTTCAGCCGCGGCGACCTAGAGTTTTTCTTCACCCCCGGCTACAACTGGAACGGCGCCATCTACGCCGGCGGCAGCCTTTTCTTCCGCTATGCCCCCAACAACTTGTTCCGGGCTTTCACCATCAGCTCGGAGCAATCCTGCTTCTACATGCCTGTAGATAACTCGGAGATTACCGCCTTCGGAGAGCTGGTGGCAGGGGCTATTGGCTACGCCGGCCAGCAGGTGAGCGATACCCTGATTTTCGATGTTCACTCTGGCCAGCAAGACGTAGCGCCGAGTGTGTTGGCCCGGCTAAACAACCTGAACTTTGACTCGGTGCAAAACGGAGTAGAGCCGGAGAGTGTGGCCCTGGATCCGCTGGAGCTCTATCTTTTCGGCCGCATCCGCACCCGCGGATCCTATGCCGCAGATGCAGCGGGATGGGCGGCTTCTCCCCTCAACGCCAAAAAGGATCCCAACCCCGGACGGATCAAGGCCGGCGGTTTTCAGTCCGGTTCCGACCAGGTCTGCCCTCCCTACGTGGACGATGTCTATCGGGCCGACAACCGCTTTGGGCCCAAGGCCAGCTACGAACGTCCGCCCGTGACGCCTGACCCGCAGAATGGCTGCAACGTGCCCACCTTTGCCGAAAAGTTCAACGCCAGGGCAGGTGACACAATCCCGTCTGAGGCCAAAAATGAGCTGGGCGAATCCCTCACGGCCGACGAGCCGCCGCCGGGCGCACTCTCCGAGGTGGGGCTGGATGGCTACTGGGAGCGACGGGCCCGCGTGGAAGGCCTGCGGGTGATCGTGGGGCAGCGCCTGGAGCTGACCCGCACCGACTCTTTGCCGCTGCCGTTGGTGCCAGGGGGCGATCCCAATGATCCCACTAAGCTACAGGCCATTTTCATCAGCAACGAGGCGCGGCAACGCTTGACCCTGCGGGATAACCCGGCGGCGGTGCAGGCCACGGCGGTTTACCACCACAGCCACCAAGATGGGCGCTTCCCCATCGCCTGCCTGGCCACGGTGGCTCACCCCGGCACTCCCTGGAGCTTGCGGCGGGCTTCCACCTTCCCCGCCGGCGATCAGACCAACCAACTGGGCATCAACTTCTTCACCGGCGAGGGCACCAACGTCTGGGAATATGACCCTGCGCCGATGCAAGAGCGGCTGCGGCCTGGCACAGCCCTGTGGACGGCGCTGACCAACCTGGCCAATTTTGCCGGCGACCCCGACGGAGCCTATCCGCCCAGGCAGGAGGCGGGCCGCATCCACCCAGATCCGTTCATCACTGCCTTTGGCAACTTCTCCGAGCTGCGGCGAATCATCAACAACCCGAACAACCTTAGCTTGGCGGATCAAACCACGCTGCAGACGGCGGGTTGCATGCTGGGCATGCTGGCCGACAACATTCTGCGGATTGAGGCGGCTGCCAACGCCGGGGATCCAGCAGCTCAGATCCTTTGGGATGACATCAGAGCCAGCCGTGAAGGCAACCTGGATGCCCTTGAGCGCAACCGCTTCTACCTGCCGCTGCGCTACATCTTCCCCACCAGCGACTTTGGCCAGGCGGATCCCATAGAGAGCGAGCGGCGAGGCGCCTACTCCTGGCTGCCGGCTGCCACCTACCAGGCAGTAACCGACCTCGAGCAAGTGGCTCTTCGGCCTCGCTCCACCATCAACGACTGGCGTTTGCCCCGTGCCACTGCCACTTGCCCCAGCAGCACCCTACTCGGTGGCAACCACCCCAACAGCAACCAGATGGAGCTGATCCAGGTCGGCGACCAGTGCCATCGCGTGCCCTTCAAAGATTCGGTGTTTTACGATGGCCGCGAGGCAATGGCGGTGCGGGCCCTCAACATCGACCTGGCCCTTTTGACCAACAACGCCAATGGTCAGGCCAACGGCTTGATTAACGGAGATACTTGGCTGCCTGCCGGCGTGCAAGAAGGCCGCGAAGGGGGTATTTTCTACGCCTTCCGGGAAGATGCGGTGCGGGAGGATGCCATTGCCCGCCCGCCTTTGACCAACTTC
>NZ_JANSJC010000018.1:30258-59384 GCF_047462375.1 Synechococcus sp. H55.8
CCAGACACGGGCTATGCCAACTTCGGCGTGCGCATCTCCGCCTTGGGCAACCCGGTGCTGGATACCTCCCGCTGGGTGATGGTGGCTCCCATCGGGCCCTGCCCGAACCCTGGCGGCGCTGGCCTGCTGGCCGAGTACTACAACGGCTGGATCACCAGCCCGCGGGATCAGTACAACCGCAACACAGAGTTTGCCATCACTAACGATAAAGACCGTTTGCTCTTAACTGATCCTGAAAACCTGCCCTACCTGCGGGCGGTGCGCTGGCCGGATCCGGTGTTCCCGGCCCAGGGGGTGCCGGAGCCCATCGGTCAATTTAACAACGGCTACACCAGCAGTGCGCCGCGTTGCCCAACGACCAACTTGGACAGCGCCACCAACGAGCAGCGCTGGGCCTGCGTGCGCGACGCTATCGATAATCCAGCTAACCTAGCACCTTTTGCCCGCAGCGGCAGCGGTTTTCCCTGGTGGGGCGGCTTCCAGTACCAGTTCGGTAACAGCACGTCCCGGGATTCAAGGTCTCCCTTCAAGCGGCTGTTGTACAACAATTTCCCCACTTGCAGCGGCTCTTTGTCTGACATTCTGCAGCCCCTTTGCCGCCTGTCGGTGCCGCTGCCTCCTGCCAGTCCCGATCGCCGGGATCGCGGCGACTGGTTCTGGATGCCCAGTTGCGGAGAGCCCGATGGCAACAATGGTTTTACGAATCTGCTGACCGATGCAGATGAGCTTAACTTTCCGAGTGGGTTCAACTTCTGGCGCTCCTGCTGGCGGCGCAGAACTGGTGGATCCGGCAGTGGCAACAACAACGGCAACGATTTCTTCGTCGTCCGCTGGGTAGGGGAGCTCTATCCCCGCTGGCCGGGCCTGCAGAGCTACCGCATCCTCGATGGCGACGATGGCGTGCGGCTGATCATTCGGCGCAACCCCAGATTCACCCCTTCCAACCCCGCGGAGCCACCCACCTTCATCAACCGCGGCGTTTGGAACGGCAATCCCCTCAGCGGCCTAGGGCAGGACGCGGCAGGGGCCGAGGCCTGGCAGGATAGCGGCAGTAACCTGGTCACTCTGCGCTTGGAGCTGGACTGCGCGGATCCATCCCAGGACTCTCCCTACCTGGTAGAGATCCAGACCTATGAAAATACCGGCACTGCGCGATTGCGCTTTGCCACCCGCGATGGCAGCGATCTGGAAGACTACGACCTGCGCTACCTAAAGCCGCTGCCGCCAGTCAACCTGCCTTGCCAGCCGGATTCGAGCAAACCTCTGCTGCCCAATCAGAAGTACTGCGCGGTCAGCCTCAATTGTGATCCCATTTGGGGTAATTGGACGCCCGCTTGTGAACCCAATATTTGTCAGCCAAAGACCATCACCCAAACCAGAACAGCCAGCCTGCCCGCCGGCTGCCCCGGCACAGCGCCGACGCCCCAAACCAGGCAGATCACCTGCTACCCACAGTACGACTACGGGAATTGGTCGGACTGGAGTCCTCAGTGCACCCAGCAGCAGCAGTGCAGCCGGGCCACCATCACCCAAACGCGCACCCGTACGGTTACGCCGCTCTGTACCAGCCAAGCTCCCTTCACCGAAACCCAAACCCAAACCATCACTTGCCAGCCGCCGGGTGCTACCTGCACCTATACAGATTGGACTCCTCAGTGCACGCTGGCCAACGGCGGCCTGACGATAACCCAAACCCGCACCGAGACCTGTAGCTCGAGCTGCGGAACCACCACCCGGCTGCAAACCCAAACGGTTACCTGCCCGCAGACTTGCAACTACAACTGGGGGCCCTGGTCGCCGGCTAGCTGCGACGAGGTCATCAACCAAATCGCCTGCGGCACAACCAAAACGTTTACCCAAACTCGGACGGGCACCCTCATCGCCAGCACCAGCAGCCCCACCTGCCAACAAACCAAGACGCAGTCGCAAAGTCTCACCTGCCAAGGGCGGCCTTGCGGGCCGGGTACCTTTGCCCCCGATGCTCCCGGCAAGAGCCCCTTGGGCGAGTGGATGGCGGCCAAGCCCAACACGGTGGAGCTGCGCCCCGTGGGCGAAGTTCAAGCCGAGCCGGAGCCGGAGACGATCGGCGTCCACGACGTGGCCCAGGCTGCCGATGAAGGTGTAACCATTGCCCTGGAGCCGCGGCTTTCGCCGGTGCTGGAGGTAAAAGCAGGGGTGCCCAAGCCGCCCAAGTGGCCCAGCCCTGCCGAAGCCCTGCAGGCCGCCTTCAACTGGATCTTCGGCGAGCCGGCCTACGCCGCCCGCAACGGCCTGAAGGGCAATTTGCCCTCTCAGATCGCCAACCCCAGCAAAGAGCCGGGCATCCGCCCTGCCGAAAGCGGCGCTCCACCGATTGCCGGCAAGCCGGCTCCAAACACCAAGGACTGGGCACGACAACTGCGGCGCCGGTTGCTCAACAAAAGTGGAGAAATTCGCTGTGGCGATGAAGAGGTCACCCCTTCTGATGGCGGCTTCTGGGTGCCGGGGGTGTTCCGCCCCAACTTTAACGACCGCTTCCGCTACGAGGCCTACACGGGCCGCAGCCGCCCCAGCACGTTGCGCTTTGAGGATAAAGACAGTAACAATAAGCTGGATCCGGGTGAGGTTGTTTTTGATCGGGATCCGCTGTTTGGGTTGGACATGGGTCGCCAGCCCAACGAGACTGCGACTGTACTCGAAATCCAACCCCAAATGGCGCTCAACCCCTACGCCCGCGTCAACAAGACCGCTGCGGCCCAGGGTTACACCCCCGCATCCCAGTACGCGGACGGCTACTACATCGACGATAGGGGCGATGGGGACAGCGAAAAAATCCGCAACGGCCTGTGCTTCTACGTCAAGCCCAACGGCAACACCATCCAGGTACAGGTTGACCGGGATGGCGGCAACGGCAATAACCCCGAGTGGGTGGATGTGGAGCCCTTTACCCTGGATCTGAACAAGCCCACCACCGGCTTTGCTGGCAACAACCCGGTGCTAGGGGTGATCCTGGACGAGGTGACGCGGCGACCCATTCCTATTCCCCGCTTCCAAGAACTGGCCTCCACCGACCCGAACCAGCGCCGCCGCAACGACGACGGCAGCCAAAACCGGCAACTGCAGCCTGCCCGAGAGACGCGGGTCAACGCGGTGGCTGTTAGCGGCGTGCTCCCCTCGCGGCTGGATCAAACCGCCGGCGGCATGCACAACTTCCTGCGCCTCAACGAGCTGTGGAGAAATACCAACCTCTTCTTCAGCGGCTCAATGATCCAGCTCAACTACAGCACCTATGCCACCGGCCCCTTCCTGCAGCGCAGCTTCGAGCCGCCCAACCTGGTGCCGGATCCAACCTTTGTGCTCGGCTACGACTACTACTCCCCACCCAACCGCCGCTTCGGCTACGACGTGGGCCTGCAGATTGCCCGCCGCCCCGGCGCCGTCTCCAGCCGCTTCCAATTCCCCTCCAACGCGCGCACAGAGTTCCTGCGCGAGCTGGATCCACAAGATCCGTATGTGCGGCGGCTGCGCTGCGCGCTCCAGGATCAGCCGGATGTGCCGTTGGATCCGTCTGCCCAGATTGGCGGCTGCAATGAGTTCAATTGATATGGATCTGATATAGATCCGTCCGGTCAGGGGCAAATTAAAGTAGGGGCGAAATAGGGAGGGATCGATGAGCAAGGGTCAGTTTTGGCGGCAATCGGCAGCAGAGGGCTTTACCCTCATTGAGGTGTTGGCCTCGGTGATCATCGTGGCGCTGGCCATGACTGCTCTTGCCCCTGCCCTTACCTTAGTTGCCTACCGGCGGGCCATGAGCGAGCGGGTAGAGCTGGCCAATCGCCTGGCCCAGGAGGAGGTGGATCGCATCCGCACCCTGGTGGATATCGAGCTGTCGGCTGCTCCAAAGGCTTTTCAGGATCCGGCTCAACGGGATCGTCTGCCCAGAGTGGGAGAAGACCCGCTGGCCAACACCCCACCCCCTGACGAGATGCCCGCCGATGCAAATGCCGGCAACTACACCCACAAAGACAACTATTCCCTTCGCCTGGCGCAAGTTCAAGTGCCGGGGCGGAACCCGGAAGAATACGTCATCCAAACCTTCCGCGACGAGGGAGCGCCCTGCATCGACCGCCGTGAAAACAGGGTCATTCAGGGGGTGCCCTGCAGCTTTCGCCTGGGCGTGCGGGTTTACCACCGCTTTTCTTTTGATCCAGACACGCGCCAAGCGCTGCCTGGATTGGGAACGGAGCTGGTTTCGGCCAACCAAAACTTGGCCAATGCCGATGTCTGGCTCTTTCCCCTGGCCACCTCCTTTGTAGAAATTAACTCCGCCGCCGACTTGGGAGATGTTTGCCGGCAGATAGCCATTACCATAGGTGCGGATCCCATCGAGAGGTGCCGGGCTTTCCCCCTGCCTGCCAGTCCTGTTGAAACCTGAGGTAGAGCCTAAGTTCCTTTCCGCAAAACCTGTTGCAAGATGGGGGTGTTTCCCTATGTTTTTCAGGATCTTTCGCCGCCGAGCCAGCAGAGGGTTTACCCTCATCGAGCTGTTGGTCTCGCTGCTGATTGCCTCCATCTTTCTCCTGGCCACCGCCATGATCGTCATCGAGACGATGCGGCTGGATCGGGAAGAGACGGGCCGCACCCAGGTGCAGGCGGAGCTAACCCAGGCCATGGAATATATCCAGCAGGATCTGGCAGAAGCTCTCTACATTTACAACGACACCGAACAGCCCAACGGAGACGGGATCCCAGATGTTACCCAGCGGCTTTACGAGCCAGGCTGGATCCGCCGCCCCGATGACGCTATCCCGGTTGTTGCCCTTTGGAAGCTGGAACCGATCCCGCGGGGATGCTACGCGGGCAACCCCACCTTGCAACAGATTCGCGAAGGCCGTGCTACCTTGCCTGCTGAACCACCTGCTGGGTTCCCGCTCACAAACGGCAGAAATGCGGATTGGGAAACGCTGCTCAGCCGCCGCGGCATTTACACCCTGGTGGTGTACTACCTGCGCCGCAACTACAACAACGCCGGCAACCCAACAGGGGACACTCCTTGGGAAGGCAACGCGCGGATCGAGCGTTTTGAGTTACGCCCCCTCAACACTCAGGGTCAAAATGACTGCGCTGGTCGCAGCCCGTTCTTTGTTGAAGATCCCGATCCGTTCCGGGAAGGTTTCCTTGCTTGGCCTTCCGAGCAGGCCCGAGCACGCCAGATCCCCATTGCCAGCAGGGCGGATGGCCCTCGCCTGATAACTCTGGTCTCGAACATCTTCAGCAGCCGGGAGGGGAGTCCGCAGGTTGCACCCGCTTGCCCGCAGGGCTATGCCTTTGGCGGCGGCAAACCCAACGGCGTCACCTTCTCAGGGTTGGCAGATAACCAGAACGACGTGGGCTTCTACGTCTGCGTGCGGCGCAGCCCCGGCGCCGACCGACCCCAGGATGTGGTCATCAACATCACGGCCACGGCCATGGAGCGGGCCAACCCCGGCCTCTTCCGTCGCTACATTCAGGATGCCACCAGCGTCGATATCTCAGAGGTGTCGCGCTACCTGCTGCCGCTGCAAACTCGGGTTCTTGCCCGCGGTGTTATCAACCGTCAACTCTCCTAGGGGGAATGTCCACCATGTTGGCCTTGGAGAAAAAAACCATTGGCCCGGCGCGGCCGCTTCGATCCCAGGGCTTCACGCTGACAGAGGTCCTGGCGGTGGTGGTCATTATCGGCATTCTGGCCGGGCTGGCCGTCCCTTCCGGGATCAACATCTGGGCGCGCATCCAATTGGAGGACGCGCAAAACAAGGTGGAGCGAGCCCTGCGCACCGCCCGCGCCAACGCCAGAGCTTCTCTCCAAGGCCGTGCTTGGGTGGTTGAAATCGATAACTCAGATCCGAATGTCCCCACGCTGGTGATCCAAGACGAGGAAGGCCTTTGCGATGAGCCCACCCCTTGTCAGTGGGTGCGCCTCAATAATTTTGTTACTGCCAGCAATACCTTCAACGGCGGAAGGGCCGTTTTCGACTCGGAAGGGCGGGCGCGTCAGTTGGGGCGCTTTGTGGTCAGCAGCACCTACTCCCAGGGCGAAAACCGCTGCGTGGTGGTGAGCACGTTGATCGGCACTCTCCGCAAGGACAATAACCCTGAGTGTGGCAACGTGACCAACGAGGCAGAGGAAGGCTAGTTGGGGTAGGATAGTCAGGCTGCCGATCCCAGCCCATTGCCCTCACCCCCAGCTCCTCTCCCAGCCCAAGCGCTCCGCGCCGCTCACGCGACCACCCCCGATCCCTCTCCCATCCCTCACCCCCGGCCCCTCTCCCAAGGGGAGTCAGCCCTCACCCCCGGCCCCTCTCCCAAGGGGAGAGGGGAGCTATGGGTGGCTTGTGGTTGTTTGCTGTAGGTTCACTGGTTATGGTCTCCCTAACTCTTGAAGTTCCGGAAAAAGTCTTCCCCTGGCACGCTCGGCAGCCGGCTCTGCTGGTGCTGGCCGATGGCACGGCCTTTGCCGGCTGGTCGTTTGGAGCAGAGGGCACGGCGGTGGGTGAGGTGGTGTTCAACACGGGCATGACCGGCTACCAGGAGGTGATGACGGATCCAAGCTACCGGGGGCAGTTGATCACGTTCACCTGCCCGGAATTGGGGAACACCGGGATCAACGAGCTGGATCAGGAGTCGGCCCGGCCCCAGGCCGCCGGGATCATCGCCCGCAACGTGTCGCGCCTGGCCAGCTCCTGGCGCGCTACGGGGACGCTGCCTGAGTACCTAAAAGAGCACGGGATCCCGGGCATTGCCGGGGTGGATACGCGGGCCCTGACGCGGCGGCTGCGCTCGCAGGGGGTGATGAACGGGGCCATTTCGACGGAGATCTTGGATCCGCAGGCGCTGCTGGAGCGGGTGCGCCAGGCCCCTGCCATGCAGGGGCTGAGCCTGGTGGCAGAGGTTACAACGCCCAAGCCCTACGAGTGGCTGGAGCCCACCCCCGCCGATTGGGACTATGGCCGCAGCCAAGGGATCCGGATCCCGGATCCTCCCCTGCGGGTGGTGGCGCTGGATTTTGGCATCAAGCGCAACATCTTGCGCCGCCTGGCCCGCTACGGCTGCCGCGTGATGGTGTTGCCGGCCCACGCCAGCCCTGAGGAGATCTTGAGTTACAACCCGGATGGGATCTTCCTCTCCAACGGGCCCGGGGATCCGGCGGCAGAGACGACGGCCATCCGCACCACCCAGGCGCTGCTGCAAAGCGGGAAGTCGATGTTTGGCATCTGTCTGGGCCACCAGATCCTCAGCTTGGCCTTGGGCGGATCCACCTACAAGCTCAAGTTCGGCCACCGCGGCCTCAACCACCCCTGTGGGCTGGAGAAGGAAGTGGAGATCACCAGCCAAAACCACGGCTTTGCGGTGGAGGCCGCTTCGATCCCGGCTGAGGAAGTAGAAGTTACTTACCTTAACTTCAATGACCGCACCGTGGCCGGGATCCGCCACCGCCAGTTACCCCTCTTTTCCGTGCAGTATCACCCAGAGGCCAGCCCCGGCCCCCACGATGCCGACCATCTCTTCCGGGAGTTTGTGGAGCTGATGCTGCAGAACAGAGGGCAGGAGTAGCTTAACCCTCACCCCCAGCCCCTCTCCCTGAGGGAGTCAACCCAGGCGCTCCGCGCCGCTAGCGCGACCACCCCCGGCCCCTCTCCCTGAGGGAGTCAACCCTCACCCCCGGCCCCTCTCCCTGAGGGAGAGGGGAGTTAGGGACAGGGCGGCGCGGGCTTCTTCCCGGTCGTCGAAGTGGATTTTTTCGGTGCCCAGGATCTGGTAGTCTTCGTGGCCTTTGCCGGCAATCACGACTGTATCGCCCGGCTGGGCCTCCAGGATGGCCAGGCGGATGGCTTGGCGCCGATCCACCTCCACCGCCCAGGGGGATCCAGGGATCCCGGCCAAAATGTCCTGCAGGATCTGCTGCGGATCCTCGGTGCGGGGGTTGTCGGAGGTCACCACCACCCGATCGGCCCAGGTGGCAGCAATGCGGCCCATCTGCGGGCGCTTGCCCCGGTCGCGATCCCCGCCGCAGCCAAAGACGCAGATCAGCCGGCCTTGAACTTGGGGGCGCAGGGCCTTGAGCAGGTTTTCCAGCCCATCGGGGGTGTGGGCATAGTCTACGATCACCGTGATGTCCTGCCCCGGCAGGCTCACCCGCTCCATCCGCCCCGGCACACCGGGAAAATGGGGCAGGGCCGACTGGATAACCTCAACAGGGATCCCCAGGTGCAGCGCCACCCCTACTGCCGCCAGCAGGTTGGCCAGGTTGAAGGATCCCACCAGCGGCGCTGCCACAGCAAAGCTGCCCAAAGGGGTGTGCAGGGTTGCCTGCAGGCCGTTGGGGTGAAGTTGAACGTCGCTGGGCCAGAGGGCAGGGATCCCTTCGAGGGGCTGCAGGGAGTAGGCCCAGGGCTCCAGAGGGGCTGGGAGGGCTTCGAGCAGCCGCCGTCCGCCCTCGTCGTCGGCGTTGACCACCGCCCGCCCCTGCAAGTACTCCGGACGGAACAGGGTGGCCTTGGCCTGCCAGTAGTTTTCCATGCTGCCGTGGAAATCCAGGTGATCCTGGGTGAGGTTGGTCCAGACGGCAGCGGCAAAGCTACACCCCCAAGCCCGATCCTGGGCCAGGGCATGGGAGCTGACCTCCATCACCGCCACCTCGGCGCCGGCTGCCTTGGCTTCTCTCAGGCTGCGCTGCAGCTCCAGCGGAAACAGGGTGGTGTGGGGGGCTACCTGGCAGTGGCCGGGCCAGCGGTTGTAGAGGGTGCCCAGCAAGGCAGTGGGGCGACCGGCAGCCTGCAGCAGATGTTCGATGAGATGGGTGGTGGTGGTTTTGCCGTTGGTGCCCGTCACCCCTACCAGGATGAGCTGGCGGGCCGGAAAGCCATAGAAGGCTGCCGCCACCTGGGCCACAGCCCGGTTCAAGCCGGCGCGGGGCCACACCAAAATGGGCTGACTGCTCCCTTCAGCCTCTCCGCTGACTTGCTTCCACGCCTCCTGCGAGATGAGGGCCGCCGCCGCTCCTCCAGCGAGCGCCGCCCGGACAAACTCGCCGCCATCGACGTGGGATCCCGGCATCCCCAAAAACAGATCCCCGGCCTGCACCTGGCGCGAATCGGTGCACAGACCCCTGACCTGCACCCCCTCTAGGGATCCCTGGACCAACTGGGGTTGGATCCCGGCTTGGCCGAGCAATTGGCGCAGATCGATCCCGTTGCTTCCCATGTTTTGCCTCTCCCCACAGCCTTGCAGCTTAGGGTAGCCGCTGGGCCGGCTTTCTGGCCAGAGAAAACCTAGGCCAGGGCCTCTTCCAGCTTTTGCTTGGCCCAGAGGCGGGCGTAGAGGCCGTCGGCATCGGCCAACAACTGGGCATGGTATCCCTGCTGCACGATGCGACCTTGGTCCATGACCCAGATCTGATCCGCCTCCACCGCCGCCGTGAGGCGATGGGTAATCAAGATCACCGTTTTCTGGGCCGTGGCCTGGCGCAGGTGGCGGAGAATGGCCTGGGCCGTCTGGTTGTCCACGCTGGAGAGGCAGTCATCCAAAATCAAAATCGGCGCATCCACCAGCAACGCCCGCGCCAGGGCCACCCGCTGCCGCTGGCCGCCGGAAAGGGTGATGCCCCGCTCCCCCACCAGCGTGTCGTAGCCCTTGGGAAAGTGGAGGATCTCGGCGTGGATGTGGGCGGCTTTGGCGGCCCATTCCACCTCCCAATCTTCCGCCTGGGGCTTGCCATAGCGGATGTTGTCCCGAACGGTGGCGCTGAAGAGGAAGCTCTCCTGGGGCACGTAGGCAATGGCGCGGCGCAGGGATCCCAGTTGAAGCTGGGTAATATCCTGCCCATCCAGAAACACTTGCCCCGGCTGGATCTCCAGCAGGCGGGGCAGGGCATTGGCCAGGGTGGACTTGCCCGCCCCAATCGGCCCCACCACCGCCACCAGTTGCCCCGGCTCGATGCAAAAGTGCAGATCCTGCAGCGCCGGCGTTGCGGATCCCGTATTGGCATAGGCAAAAGTCAGCCCCCTAGCCTCGATACGCCCCTGCACCTTTTCCAGAGGCAGCGGCAGAGCCTGAGGGGCATCGCGGATGGTGGGCTCCACCCGCAGCAAGGCGTCGATCCGCTCCAGGCTGACCTGGCCCCGCTGGTAGGCGGTGATGGTAAAGCCCAGCAAAGCGGTGGGAAATACCAGCCGTTCCACGTAGAGGGTGAGGGCGGAAAAATCCCCAATCGTCAGCCGCCCCGCGGCAATCTGCGGCCCCCCCACTGCCAACAACAGCAGCAGGCTCAGGCTAACCAAAGCCACCAGGGAGGGGAAAAGCAGGTTGCGGGTGAGGGCCAAGCGCAAATTGGCCTGCAGCAGCCGCTCGTTGCGGCGGCGAAACTCCCGCTGCTCGTGCTCTTCCTGGGCATAGACCTTGATCAGGGTGATGCCGTTCATATCCTCCTGGATGAGATCGCTCAGATTGGCCAGCTCCTGCTGCACCTGAAGCTGCTCCTGCTGCAGACGGGTGCTGGTCAACTTCACCAGCCCCAGCATCACCGGAAACACCGATAGGGCCAGGGCGCTTAGACGCGGCTCAATACCCAACATGGCCGGCAGCGTAGTGCCGTAGGCAAAGATTGTATTGGCCAAATTGAGCAGGGCAAAGCCCAGTAGGCGGCGGACATTTTCCACATCGCTGGTGATGCGGGTGAGAATATCCCCGATGGTCTGCTGGGCAAAGTAGGAAGGCTGCAGGGTAAGCAAATGCTCGAAGATGGCCTGCTTGAGGCGAAACTCCACCTGCCGCCCTACGCCAAACATCCACACCCGCGAGGCAATGCGAATGCCCATCATCAGGGTGGAGACAACCAGCACCACCAGAGCGTAGAGGGCAATGCGGCTGGGCGACAGCGCGGCCAGGTTCTGGCTGAGATCATCGATGGCCAGCTTGACATACCAGGGCAGGAACACCCCCAGCCCGTTCACCACCAGCAGGGATCCAATGCCCAGCACCACCTGGCGCCGATAGGGGCGCAGATAATGGGCCAGTTGTCGGAGATGGGATCCCGCCACTCAGGTGCTCCTCCAGCTTCTTCCCACTCTAGCGCTGGGCCGGATCCCCCCGGTAGGGATTAGGCCAGAACCTGGGCCGGGGCCTGCTGCGCCAAGAGTTCCACCTGCTGGCGCGCCCAGGCATCTGCTTGCAAAATGTCCTCCAGGCTGGGGGCGGGGATGACCTGGTGCCGCTCACAGACCCGTTCCAGAAGGCGGGGGATATCCAAAAAACGAATGCGCTCTTGCAAGAACAAGGCCACGGCTGCCTCGTTAGCCGCATTCAACACCGCCGGCAGCGTCCCGCCCGCCCGCCCGGCGGCATAGGCCAGCTCCATGCAGGGATACTTGCGGTGATCCGGCGCCTTAAAAGTGAGGGATCCCAGCTTGACCAAGTCGAGGGGATCCCAAGGGGTGGTTAGGCGCTCCGGCCAACTGAGGCCGTAGAGAATGGGCAGGTGCATATCCGGCCAGCCCAACTGGGCCAGAACCGAGGTATCGGCCAGCTCAATCAGGGAGTGAACGATGCTCTGGGGGTGAATGAGGATCTCGATCCGGTCATAATCCAAACCAAACAGCCAGTGGGCCTCGATCACCTCCAAGCCCTTGTTCATCAGGGTGGCCGAGTCGATGGTGATCTTGCGCCCCATCACCCAGTTGGGGTGTTTGAGGGCATCCGCCAGAGTTGCCCGATCCAGTTGCTCGGCAGGCCAATCGCGAAAGGCCCCCCCTGAGGCTGTCAGCCAGATGCGGCGCAGGGATCCCGGCGGCACCCCCTGCAAACATTGGAAGATGGCCGAATGCTCCGAGTCCACCGGGATGAGCTTGACGCCGTGCTTTTGCACCAGGGGCAGCACCACCGGGCCGCCTGCCACCAGGGTCTCTTTGTTGGCCAGGGCAACGTCCTTGCCGGCGCGGATGGCGGCCAGCGTGGGCAAGAGGCCGGCACAGCCGACGATCCCGGTCACCACCCGCTGGGCCGCCGGGTGAGCCGCCACCTGACACAGCCCCTCCGTGCCTGCCACCAACTCCGGCAGGGGTCGCATCCCGGTCAGCAGCGACCGCAGTTCCGGCAGCAGCTCCTCCCGGCCAATGGCCACAATCTGGGGCCGAAACTGCCGCACTTGCTCGGCCAAAAGGACGACATTGCTGTAGCTGGTTAGGCCGACAACCTGGAAACGCTCTGGATACTGGGCCACCAAGTCCAGAGTTTGGGTGCCAATCGAGCCGGTGGAGCCGAGCAGGGTGATGGCTTGCATACTAAGGATCCCTTTGCACCTAAAAGAGCGTGACATTCTTGCAGCGCAGACGTCCCCTCGCCCAGCGTGCCCAAGGGCTCCGTCCCGCTCTCGCGAACGGCCCCACCTCGCGTCCGGGGATCCCTGCCTCACGCCACTTCATCTTATTCTTATCTGGTTCTCAACCGGAATCCGTGTGTTTCATCTGATCCCCGACAGCGGGATCTGGCAATGTCGCTCCTCCCTGATTTCAAATCTTTCCCGATTGAGAGCGCAGCCACTGGGCGAGCAAGGCCTCGATCAGCTCCGACAGATCCTGATCCGATTCCAGCAGGAGGCGCTTCACGGCTCGGTGCGTCTCTTTGCGGATGTAGGCGGTCAGCTTGACGTACTCCGCGCCGTTGGGCTTGGCGGGCGCTTCCGGCGGCTCAGGGATCTTGTAGGCCTGGGCGCTCAGCTTTTTCGGAGGCGGGTGGCGGTCGAGCAGGCGCTCAAACTTGCTCATGACAGGATTTCCTCTCCCACCGCAACGTAATCTGACCAGGCTTGCTTGGCCCTGGGATCCGGGAGCTGGTTGACGCAGACCCCCTCCAGCGCGGCCCGCTGAAAGGCCACTGTGCGGCGAATGGAATGATGGCAGAGCGGGATCCCGGTTTTTTGCAGAAAGCTGCGGGCCTCGGCCCCATCCCGGTTAGGCCAGGGGGGAACCAGCGTCAGCAAGACTTTGTAGTGCTTTGCCCCCAAACGATCCAGGGCGTTGACAGTCAGCATCAGGGCATCCAGGGCCAAGGCATCCGGAGAACAGGGCAAAAGCAACAATTCACACCGCTCCGCCAGCAGGCTCAACTGTTCGGGGGTGGGGCGGGCGGGGGTGTCGATCAGCGTATGCTGAAAGCCGCCAGGCGTAGACATGGTGGGATCCCCGGCCAGCACTTTGACAGGAAAGGGGGAGCCCCGTTCTGCCCAGCGAGAGGCGGAGCGATTGGGATCGGCGTCGAGCAGCAGCGACACCTGGGGTGTACTTGCCTGGGCTGCGCACCGTTGTTGAAGGTAGAGGGCCAGGTGCACCGCTGTAGTGGTTTTGCCCACACCCCCCTTGAACCCCAAGACCGCGATATTCATCTGCCACACACCCTCCCAACTTGGTTTTACAGCCCACTTCCAGAGGCGGCAAGAGGCAAGCTGCACATCCGAGCGCCGGAATCTGGGGTTTTGGGCAACTGAGGAGATCCGAGCGCCGCATCACGTTTTCCTCTCTCCGCACGCGAGGGGCTTCGCTGGTACGATATCCTTTGGCTGACAAAGCCGGCTGAGGAACTGCAGGCTCTCTCCCTGCCCCTCGCCCTCGGACGCTACCCCCCTTCTTCATCCCGGAGAAGCTGCCCATGGCTCATCCCTCAAAGTTCCGCGTCCGTCTCAGCCGGCCTCACTCTTGGTCTCCTTTGGTAGGGCTGTGGCTGGCTCTGGGCCTCAGCGCCTGTGGCGGAGGGGATTCCGGTCGCCCCCTGCCGCCACTCCCGGCCCCTCCTGCAGGACGCATCGAGGGATCCCATTTTGACGACCTCAACGGCAATGGCCTGCGGGATCCGGGAGAACCAGGGCTGGCAAGCATCACCACCTTTTTGGACTTGAACGGCAATGGCCGCCTCGATGGGGGGGAGCCCAGCACCCTCAGCGATGCCAACGGCAACTTCCGCTTTTTCAACGTGCCCCCCGGCACCTACCGCGTCACCGCCCTTTTGCCTCCGGGGCGGGTGTTCACCACGCCGCGCGCGGGATCGGGGCTGGAGCGGATTGTCGGCGGCAGACCTGCTCAGCCGGGGGCCTTTCCCTGGATGGTGGCCCTGTTGAACGCGGCTGAGCCGGATCCTTTTCAGGCGCAGTTTTGCGCTGGATCCCTGGTTGCCCCGGAGTGGGTGCTCACCGCCGCCCATTGTTTTTTCAACGATCAAGGCCAGCAGGTGGTGAACGCGCGCAACCTGGATCTGTTGTTGGGTACCAACCGCTTGCAAATCGGTGCCGGCCAGCGCATTCGCGCCGCACAGATCGTCATCAACCCCGGCTACAATCCGCGGGTGGGGCAACTGGGGGGGAACGACATCGCCCTGGTGCGCCTCTCTCGGCCGGTGGCTCTGGCTACCCTGCCGCTGGTGCAGCCCAACCAAACCAGCCTGACCGCCCCCGGCACGTTTGCCACCATCCTCGGCTGGGGAGCCACTTTCCCCCGCGACCTTGACCAGGAACCCAGCGGCTTTGCTCTGGATCTGCAACAGGCCGAAGTTCCCATCGTCGCCAACGAGGTGTGCAACGCGCCCCAGTCCTACAATGGCACCATTTTAGACACCATGCTCTGCGCCGGCTTTCCCCAGGGGGGAGTCGATACTTGTCAGGCGGACAGCGGTGGGCCTTTGATCGTGCCCAGCGGCAGCGGCTTTGCGCTGGCCGGGATCACCAGTTTTGGCAAAGGCTGCGCCCAGCCCAATTTCTATGGGGTGTACACGCGGGTGTCCAGCTTTGTGGGTTTTGTACAATCCGTAATCGGCAGCGCCCCCAGCCCAACGCCAACGCCTTCTCCGCCGCCTTCCACCGGAACAACGGCCTCGTTTGTCGTGAATTTGAGAGAGGGTGAGGTGGTTTCGGGCCTCAACTTTGGCAGCCGCGCCCTGTAACCGTCAGCAGCAGGGCGGAGATGGTTTAGGATAGGGATCCCGATTGTGCTTTCGTTCTACTCATCGACGGAGGAGATAGCTTCTTTATGACTCAGGTGACGATTGGCGAAAACGAAGGGATCGAATCGGCGCTGCGCCGCTTCAAGCGCCAGGTCTCCAAGGCGGGCATTTTGCGGGATCTGCGCAACCATCGCCACTTTGAAACCAACCTGGAAAAGCGCAAGCGCAAAGCGGTAGCCGTCCGGCGCAACCGCCGCAAGTCCATGGCCTAGAGCCATAGCCGACAAGCAGAACCCCAAAGGTGGACAGGGCCTGTGGCGGTGCCTGGGGTTCGAGTTAGTCTCTTGGATTCTGGGCTGAGCTGGCCTGCAGCGATCCGCTCAGCACGTCAATCTTCGGCATCGCAGGGATCTGAAACCCACGTCAACGGAGTCAGGTGGGCAACGGCCAAAGAGGGGCTACAACAGCCCCTCTCTTGGGTTTGGTTTGCTTTCTAGTCAGAACAGAGAGCGGCGCTCTCCCTGCAACTACTTGATCTTGACAGTAGCGCCGGCTTCTTCCAGCTTCTTCTTGATGTCGTTGGCTTCCTCTTTGGCAACTCCCTCCTTGACCGGTTTGGGAGCGGCCTCGACGAGATCCTTGGCATCTTTCAGGCCCAAGCCGGTCAACTCGCGCACCACCTTGAGGATGGCGATCTTCTTGTCGGCTGGCACAGCCTCGAGGATGACATCAAAGGCCGTTTGCTCCTCCACCGGCTCAGGGGCTGCCGCCGGAGCTGCTGCCGCTGCGGCCGCGGGAGCGGCCATGACCATACCGCCGGCTGGGGCCGCCGCGCTGACGCCAAAGGCTTCTTCGATGGCTTTTACCAACTCAGCAGCTTCCAGCAAGCTCAAGGCTTTCAACTCTTCCAAAATTTTTGCAACGCGCTCTGAAGGCATGATGGTTTCTCCTTAGGGGTAACAGAATGGTTAACGTCAGGTTTGGGCTGAAGCCCTTTAGGCGGCCTCTTTGTCGGCAATGGCCCGGATGGCCCGCCCCAGCGAGGCCGGGATCTCGCGGATGCCGCGCGCCACTTGGGTGGGCACCGCATTGATCCCGACCGCCAAGCCGGTGGCCACCGACTTAAGGCCGCCCGCCACTTGGGCCATGAGCACCTCCTTGGGCGGCAGCTCGGCGATGGCTTTGGCCTGATCCAAGGTCAGGGATAGCCCCTCGATACCGGCGCCACGGAACTCGGTTTTCTTGGTTTGCTTGGCAAAATCTTGATACGCCTTCAGGGCAGCTGCAATATCGCCCCGAATCAAGATAAAGGCCGTCGGCCCTGCCAAGAAGGGGAGAACCCCTGCCCAAGCTTTTTGGTCGGCGATGGCCCGCCGCATTAGGGTATTCTTAACAACCATGCAAACCGAATCCGACTTGCGCAGCTCTGCCCGCAGTTGGTTCATCTCCGAAACGGTCAGCCCCTTGTAGTCGATCACCAGCACCATTTGGCTGGCTTGCAGCAGGGATCGCACCTCATCGACGATCTCCGCTTTCTTCGCTACAGGTTGCTTGCCCATGCGCTCACCTCCTTTGTTGTCAATGGTCACCCAGGGTTGAATGGGGATTGCCGGTGGAAGAGAGATCCGCCAAACAAAATGCGTCCCAGCCAAGGCCGAGACGCACTGAGATAAGCGCTCCATCAAAAGCGACCCCAGAAGGGATCCCTCTAGACTGTGCTCAAACCTCGGCAGGACATTAAGCCCGTGGGCACCTGCTGTCTTCGGCTCGATATTCGGCTGTATAAAGACGCTTTGCCGGGATCCTCCTGTAAATCCGTCAACTCAAACCCTCTTCTCCCATCGCAGCGCCAAAGCCAGGCTTAAGTCGCCAGCTTCAGCTCCCGCAGGGCATTGATGTCAACCTCGATCGAGGGACCCATTGTAGCAGCAACGTGTAGGGTTCGCCAATACTTGCCCTTGGCCCCAGAGGGACGGTTGCGATCGATGGATTCCTGCACCGCCTTCAGGTTTTCCAGCAGCGCTTCGACGGGGAACTTGCACTTGCCGAAGATCAAATGCACAATGCCGGTGCGGTCGGCCCGGTATTCCAGCTTGCCGGCTTTGAACTCTTTGATGGCCTGAGCCAGATCCATGGTCACCGTTCCCCCCTTAGGAGAGGGCATGAGGCCGCGCGGCCCCAGCAGCCGCCCCAGCTTAGCCACTTGGGGCATCACATCGGGGGTGGCGATCAGCAGGTCAAAATCCATCATGCCCTTGCCGATTTCCTCGATCAGGTCTTCAAACCCAACCCGATCCGCCCCTGCATTTTGGGCTTCCGTCACTTTCTCGCCGCGGGCAATCACCGCCACCCGGATCTCTTGGCCGGTGCCCCTGGGCAAGACGACGGTGGTGCGCAGTTGTTGGTCGGCGTACTTGGGATCGATCCCCAGGCGGATGTGAACCTCTGCCGCCTCGTCAAATTTGGCGGTGGCCGTCTCCTTCATCAGGGCCAAAGCTTCCGCGGGGGGATAGGCAATGGGCTGCACCTTCTCCCGCAAAGCCTGCATACGTTTGGACAGTTTTCGAGCCATCGTTTCTCCTCGGGGTACTGGCGAGAACCTCTCTCCCCCAAAACTTCAAGACAACAATCAGACTGAAGATCCTTCATCAATCCACCACCGTCACCCCCATGCTGCGGGCGGTGCCGGCGATAATTTTCATGGCCGCCTCCACATCGTGGGCATTCAAATCCGGCAGCTTCTGCTCGGCGATCTGCCGCAGTTGCGCCCGCGTCAGGGATCCCACCTTGGTTTTGTGGGGCTCGCTGGAGCCGGACTCAATACCCAGAGCCTTCTTGATCAACACCGAAGCCGGTGGCGTCTTGAGGACGAAGGTAAAGCTGCGATCCTCGAAGATGGAGATCTCTACAGGCACCACCATACCGGCTTGATCCGCCGTTTTGGCGTTGTATTCCTTACAAAAGGCCATGATGTTGACCCCGTGCTGGCCCAGGGCCGGGCCGATGGGAGGGGCGGGGGTGGCCTTGCCCGCCTGAATGGCCAACTTGACCACGGCCACCAACTTCTTAGCCATGAAACGCGGTTACACCTCTTTTCGCACTTGACCAAACTCTAATTCTACCGGGGTGTCGCGCCCGAAAATCGAGATCAAAGCCTTGAGCTTGCCCCGCTCCGGGCTGACATCCACCACCTCGCCGTAGAAACCCTGGAAGGGGCCGGAGAGGACTTCGATGCGATCCCCAGGCGCCATCTGGATTTTGAGGGGCACTTCCTCCACCTCGACGCTGCTGAAGATACGCTGAACTTCGCTCTGGCTGAGGGGCCGCGGCGTCACATGGCCCCGACCACGACCGTAGGCCCGTTTTTCTTCCGTGCCGACAAAGTTGATCACGTTGGGGGTGGTTTTCACCACCATCCAGGTGTCGTCGTTGAGATCCATGCGCACCAGGACATAGCCGGGAAAGACCTTTTCCTCTTGTTCCTGGCGCTTGCCGGCTCGATCCAGTTTGAAGCCCGTCCGCTTCGGGATCACCACCTCGACAATCTGATCTGCCACATCCAAAGCAGCCGCCCGCTGCATCAGGGTGCTTTTCACCTTATTTTCGCAGCCTGAGGCCACCTGCACCGCGTACCAGCGCAGGTTACGGCGACCTTGTCCTTCCCCCTCCTCCATTTCCGGGATCGCGTCTGCAGGCTCAAAGTGTTCCACAGGGCGCCCACGACGTTTCTGCTGCTCTGTGCTCATCACCTCGCATCCTCCCTGTAGCCATCCATAGCTCTCTTGCCCCCAAAGACAGGGATCCTCTAGGACAAAACATCACGAGAACAGTTGAGTGGCTACCCAGGCAAACAGTTGATCGACCAGGTAGATGAAGGAAGCAAAAGCCAACACGATCAGCAAGACGCCTGCCGACTCGCCGATCAATTGCCGGCGGCTCGGCCAGACAATTTTGCCCAATTCCGCACGGGTCTCTTGGATAAAGCCCGGGATTCCTTTGGGTTCGGTGGAACTGTCTTTGGAGTGGCCCCGGCTGGCGGGATCCAAACGTTGCTCCGTATCGGCTTTGCTGGAAGAGGTGCTCTTAACCACGGCGGTATCTCCTGCTGGATCCCGAAAACGGTGCGCCACCTTTCAGCGCACACAAGATTAGCTTTGTGATCCTAACAGATCTGGCGGGGGTGGGATCCCACTCAAGGGGCGGGCTCAGGCGTCAAGGAGCCGGGAGAAAGCGGAAGAGAGCGACGGCGGGATTGGTTGAATTGCTCTACCGCTGCGTCGATCTCTGCCCGGCTGTCCCAACGCGAGGCGGCATTTTGCCGGGAGAGAAACTCGACGGCCCGCAGGAGATCGTTCATGTCGATGCTGGTGCCGTCGAACAACTGGACGTTGCGGTCGCGGCGGATGGCCTCATTGACATCTCCCCTTTGGGCCAAGGCAACCTCGGCGCTGGCCAGGATCCCCAGCAGAAGCAGACCCAGGGCCGCAGGGATCCCGCGCCGGGGGTTGAGGGGGGAGCGGAGACGGTTTACAAACATTGATCCTGTTCCTCTACATCGGTGTGCTGCTCGGCCAGCCCCTCTGCCAGCAACTGTTGTTCTTCGGGCGTGAGGGGGCGTTTGGCCAACAGGTCTGGCCGCCTTCGCCAGGTGCGAACCAACTGCTGTTGCAGACGCCAACGGGCGATGGCTCGGTGGTCGCCTGAGAGAAGCACCGGCGGCACCTTGTGCCCTTGAAACTCCGGCGGACGGGTGTACTGGGGATACTCCAGCAGCCCCGTCTCGAAACTTTCGCTCCTCAGCGAATCTATCTTACCAACTGTACCCGGCAAGAGCCGCACCACGCCGTTGATCAGGGCCAGCGCCGGGATCTCCCCCCCCGTCAAGACAAAATCGCCCAGCGACACCTCGCGGGTGGCCAGATATTGGCGGATCCGCTCGTCAAAGCCCTCGTACTGGCCACAGAGCAGGATGAGCTGCGCCTTTTGGGCAAGTTCTTGCAGCAGCGCCTGGTGCAGCGGTTGTCCCTGCGGCGTGAGCAAGATGATCTCGCGGGGATCCAGGCGGGGCAGGGAGGCGACGGCAGCAAAAAAGGGCTCTGGCTTGAGCACCATGCCCACCCCACCCCCGTAGGGCTCATCATCGACCCGGCGGTGCTTGTCGGTGGCAAAGTCCCGCGGGTTGGTGCAGTGAACCTCGGCGATCCCCTGCTCCAGGGCTTTGCCCACCAGCCCGATGCGCAGCGGCGTTGCAAAAAATTCTGGGAAGAGGGTGATGACGTCGAACCGCACAAGACTCAGGACGAGGCAGAGGGAGGCTCGGTGCGCAACCGCTCCAGATCCAGGCGCAAAGACTCGATCTGGTGGATCAGCTCCATCAGCTCGGCCATCTCTTCTTTGGAGATAGGGGCAGGGGAAGCCGTGGTCGGGGGGCTGCTCTCGGCAGGGGCGGGCCTCTCGCTCTCTGGGGCGGGGGCGTTGGCAGCCGCATCCCTGAGACCTTCGACGTAACGAACGGCTTCCTGTTCGATCAGCTCCCCCTTTTGCTCCAGTTCTGCTGCCAGTTGCGCCAGATCCATCGAGAGGCGGTTGAGGTTTTCGGCCCGCTTTTCCGGGTCTTGGAGGATCTCCACCAGGGCAGTGGCCGTGCCGTAAAAGATGTGGCGAGCCCGCGTGAACCAGTCAGAAGAGCGAGAACTCATGGCAGCAGAAACAGGTGGGTTCTGAATTATTCTAGGCGATCCGCCCACCGGAGCAGGCCCAGGACGACAGAGTGCCCGGCAGCCCAAGTAGGGATCCGTTCTCCGAAGTTTTGAGGAGAACCTGGGGATGGGGTTCAATCGACGGCTCGGATCTCGCCGCTGCTTAGGCGCTCCACAACCAATTCCAGCAGCTCGTGCTCTTCTGGGGAAATCTCTTGATCGGCCATGACGGCATTGAGGATCTGCTGTTGTTCAGCACGGGTCAAGATCTTATCTGCCAAGGCCCGGTCAATCAAAGCTCTGAGCTCAGAGGGTTGAGGGGATTGCACTGTTTTGCTCCTAGCGCTCGAGGGCAAGGGATCCCATAATGATTTCTGGATCCAAGATGCAACAGATAGCAGCACACCTGTCAGTATAGCGAGACAGTGGTGGAACCCCAGGTATCCCCAAAAACCCAGAGCTTCCAACCGGTGGGGGTGATCGGCGGCGGGCAGTTGGCGCAGATGTTGGCTTTGGCGGCCCGCCCCTTGGGGATCCCGCTGATCGTGCAGGCCGCTGCCCCCACCGATCCGGCGGTGGCAGTAGCCGACGGTGTGGTCTGGGGTGCTGTGACGGACACTCAGGCCACAGCCCAGTTGCTGCAACGCTGCCCGGTGGTAACTTTTGAGAACGAGTTCATCCCGCTGCCGGAGCTGCGCAAGTTGGATCCGCAGGGATCCCGCTTTCGCCCTCGCCTGAGCACCCTAGAGCCGCTGCTGGACAAGTTGCACCAACGACAGTTCTTGGCGGAGTTGGGGGTGCCGGTGCCGGCCTTTTGCCCTGCGGAGACGGCAGACTTATCTGGGTTGGGCTTTCCGGTGGTGCTCAAGCAGCGGCGGCAGGGCTACGATGGCCAGGGCACCCGCATCCTGCCCGACCGAGCAACCTTGCAACAGGCTCTGGCCGAGTATGCCGGGATCCCGCTGCTGCTGGAAGAGTGGATCCCGTTTGAGCGGGAGCTGGCGGTGATCGTGGCCCGCGGGCTGGCGGGGGAGATCCAACTCTACCCCGTGGTGGAAACTGTGCAGATCGAGCAGGTCTGCCGCTATGTGCTGGCGCCCGCCCGCATTCCCCCGACTGTCGAGGCCGAGATTCGCGACCTGGCGGTCAAGGTGATGGACAAGTTGGACGCGGTGGGTGTGTTCGCCATCGAGCTCTTCTGGGTGCCGCCGCCCCACCCCAAGGCCGGGATCTGGATCAACGAGATCTCACCGCGGGTTCACAACTCCGGCCACTACACCCTGGAAGCCTGCCACACCTCCCAGTTTGAGCAACATCTGCGCGCTATCCTCGGCCTCCCCTTGGGGGATCCCTCTCTCAAGTGTGGGGGAGCAGTGATGGTGAACCTCTTGGGTTATGAGCACTCCAGCAGTGACTATGCCCAAAAGCGGCAGCGCCTGGCGGGGATCCCCAATGCCACGCTGCACTGGTACCACAAAACCCCTGCCCGCCCCGGGCGCAAGCTGGGCCATGTCACGGTCTGTCTACCCCATCCTCCTTCTCCTGCGGAAGCGGCAGACCTTGTCCATACCCTCGAAGCCCTCTGGTATCCCCAGCCATGGATCCCACCTTTTCTCCAGCCATCCAAGCCCTGATCGCGGCCCTGCAACGGCGGGATGTGCCGGCGGTGGCGCAGCAGGTCAACGGACTCTCTCCCCAAGAGCGCTCCGCGGTGTTGACCCCCGCTCTCCAATACCTTGCTGAGGTGGATCCCGACAGCGCCCGCTGGTTTGTTCGCCACCTCATGGCCCCTGCCGTCAAAGCCCAACTGCGAGCAGGGATCCTCAAAGCCGCCCAAGATTACCTACAAGAGGCCGGCTTCCAAGAAGGGATCGACTACGAGCTCAAGCCCCATCCCCAATCGGGGGGCCAGATCTTGAGCCTTAGCCGCCGAGCCCTGCCCTACGCCGCCCCGGATGACGATCCCTTTGGGCAGTTGTTGCTATCGGAGTTCTGCGAATTGCGGGACTAGACCACCATGGGTAGCACAAGTTATCGGCTGCAGATGCTCGACATCACCGCCCTGCCCCAATTGCTGGAGCTGGATCGACGCTGCTACGGCGGACACTGGGGGGAACAGGGCTATCGCGCGGAGCTGGAACGGCCCACCAGCACGGTGATTGGGGTTGTGGCGGAACCGGTTGCCGTTGGCGCTTCCCATGGCTTGGGCCGAACGGAGTTCTCCCTTCCCTCTCCAGACCTCGCGACGCAAACAGCACCAGCGCTGGTGGGCTTTGGCATCCTCTGGCGCATCGAAGAAGAAGCCCACATCATCTCGCTGGCGGTGGATCCCGGTCACCGGCGACAAGGCTTGGGCCGCAGGATCCTAGAAGCGCTCCTAGACCAAGCTAGGGCAGCAGGCTGTCGCTGGGCCACGTTGGAAGTGAGGGCTTCCAACCACGCCGCCATCCACCTCTATGAATCGGCAGGGTTTCAATTGCTGGGACGCCGCAAGGGCTATTACAACAACGGAGAAGATGGGCTGGTGTATTGGAAGAAACCGATTTAAGCTTAGGAAAAACCAACACTAAGGGGTTGATGCCGGGGGCTTTGGGGTAGGCGGGCTAGAATGGGCAGAACAACCGGCCTAAGAACCCTTGCCCATGCTGGATTTCTACGCTTGGCCCACCCCCAACGGCTACAAAGTCTCGATCCTGCTGGAGGAGCTAGGGATCCCCTACCGGGTCATTCCCATCGACATTGGCCGCGGCGACCAGTTCGACCCGGAATTTCTCAAGATCAGCCCCAACAACAAAATACCGGCCATTGTGGATCCCGATGGGCCTGGAGGCCGGCCTTATGCCCTGTTCGAGTCGGGCGCCATCTTGATGTACCTGGCCGAGAAAACCGGGAAACTCCTGCCCAGCGACATCGGATCCCGCTATCGCGTCATCCAGTGGCTGATGTTCCAAATGGGCGGCATTGGGCCGATGATGGGCCAGGCCAACCACTTTCAGCACTACGCCCCAGAGCGGATCCCCTATGCTATCGACCGCTACGTTAACGAGACCCGGCGCTTGTTTGGCGTGGCGGAACGGGTCTTGGCCGAGTCGGAGTACCTGGCGGGCGACTACTCCATCGCCGACATTGCCAGCTTCCCCTGGATGCGAAGCTACCCACGGCAGGGGCTGAACATCGAAGAGTTCCCCAACGTCAAACGCTGGTTGGCAGCCATCGAGGCCCGCCCTGCTGTGCAGAAGGGCCTGCAACTGTTGGCAGAGGCGCGCCGATCCCCAGACCAGCCCCTCAGCGACGAGGAACGGCAAGTCCTGTTTGGCGACCGCCAATACCAAAGGCGCTGAGTCAAGGGGAGAAGCTGCACTTGTTAGCTCTCGACACAAAACTTGACAGTTTTTAATACTTGAGCCACATTAGAGATGTCACCCCTTGATGGAGTTAAGACTATGGAAAACCAAGAAGCTAAGTTCGGCTTTACCACCTTTGCCGAAAAATGGAATGGCCGTCTGGCGATGTTGGGCTTTGTGATCGGCGTGGCCACCGAGTTGCTGACCGGCCAAGGGATCCTCTCTCAAATTGGCCTGATGTGATCCCAGCCCGCCTGATTGGGTCGAAGCACTAGCTAGATACTTTCTGCCCGGCTGTCCTCTTCCAGACTGATCAAGCAGCCGGGCTTTTGCTGCGGTTCCGAGCCAGAGCGCAGCCCAAACAGCCGCGCCAATTTGTTCCTCCTACCTCCAACGGTTCGCCGCTTGATCCCCATCTCCTTTTGGGAGAGGGGCTGGGGGTGAGGGCGACAAGTCTGGGATCGCCCTAGCCTTCCAATTCCCGCAGGTACTGGCAAATGTCGGCCAAGATGCGCTCCAGCTCCTCCAGGCCCTGGGAAGCGCTTGCCCATTTTGGGTCATCAGCCGGGGATCCCGGCTGCGCCAGTTGCACCCCCAGGTGTTCTAGCTCGCGGGCTACTTGACAAAAGGCATTAGCTCCCACGTTGGCGCTAGCTCCCTTGAGGCGGTGGGCAATTTTCCTCAAGTCTTCGGCATTACCCGCTGCAAGAGCTTGGCGCAGCCGCGGCAACTGGTCCTGGCCATCTTGGACAAACACCTGCAGCAGCTCCCGCTGAAACTGGCGGTCACCTCCCGTAACCCGCTCCAAGTAGGCGGCGTCGATGGGGTAGGGCAGCGTGGGAGCAGGGTCACCGCCGGCAGCTTCAGGAGAAGGCGGATCGGACGAAGCCGCCCCGTTGGCTGCTCCTGCTGCGGAAGGGGCGATCCTTTGGCTCCAGTGGTTGAGCACTTTTTCCAGATCCTCCTTTAGCACCGGCTTACTGAGATAGTCGTCCATGCCCGCTTGCAGGCAGCGCTCCCGATCCTCCTGCATGGCGTTGGCCGTGATGGCAATCACCACGGTGCGGTGGCCGGATCCCCGCTCCTGCTGGCGCAGGCGGCGGGTGGCCTCGTAGCCATCCATCACCGGCATCTGGCAATCCATGAGGATGAGGTCGTACTTGACTTGCTGCAGCAAATCCAGCACCTCCTGGCCGTTGGCCACCACATCCGCCAGGTAGCCCAAGCTCTGCAGCTGGCGCAGGGCCACCTTTTGGTTGACGGGGTTGTCTTCGGCCAAGAGGATGCGCAGGGGTTGCTGGGGGCGGCTGGCGGAGGGCGCACTTTGCGAAAGGGGTGGGCCCATGCCCAGCAGCGCGGTGGCCAGGCCGGAAGACTTGCCCAGCGCCATGACCAGAGCTTCTTGCAATCGCGTTTGCTTGACCGGCTTGGTTAGGTAGGCAGCAAAGCCAATCTCGGCGGCGCGGCGGGAGTGCTCCCCCAACCCCAGCGAGGTCATCATCACCAGTTGCGTCGGGGACAGTTCGGGATCCGCCTTGATCCAGCGGCCCAGGGTTTCCCCATCCACCTCCGGCATCTGCATGTCCAAAACCGCCAAGGGGAAGGGGATCCCTTCCCGCGCAGCCTGGCGCAGCTTGTCCAGAGCCTGGTAGGCATTTTCGGCTTCTTCCACCACCATGCCCCAAGCGGTGGCCTGGCAGCGGACGATCTTGCGGTTGGTGGCGTTGTCGTCCACCACCAACAGCCGCTTGCCCTGAAGAGTGACAGGGATGCGGGCGGGGTGCTGGGAGATTTGTCGGGCGTAGGGTTGTCTTTCCAGGGTCAGCTCGAGGCTGAAGGTGCTGCCGCGGCCCACCTCGCTCTCTAGGAAGATCTTGCCCCCCATCAGCTCTGTCAGTTGCTTGCAAATGGCCAGGCCCAGGCCTGTGCCCCCGTACTTGCGGGTGGTAGAAGCATCCACTTGGGTGAAGGGCTGAAACAGCTTGGCTTGCGCTTCCTTGGGGATCCCGATCCCTGTATCCCTTACCGAGAGCCGCAGTTGGACATGGGTGGCCGTCTCCTGCAGCAGCTCGGCCTGGATGACCACCTCCCCTTGATGGGTGAACTTGATGGCGTTGCTCACCAAGTTGTTGAGGATTTGGCGCAGCCGCGACGCATCCCCCCGCAGATAGCGGGGCACTTCCGGCGGCATAAGCACCGCCAGCTCCAGGCCCTTGGCGTGGGCAGTGGGGGCAAAGAGATCCGCCACCTCCTCCAAACAGGCCCTCAGGTCGAAGTCCAGGATCTCCAGCTCCATCTCCCCGGCTTCCAGCTTGGAGAAGTCCAGGATGTCGTTGATGAGGGTCAGCAGGGCATCGCCGCTGATGCGGATGGTCTCGACAAAGTCCCGCTGCTCCGGGGTCAGGGGCGTCTCCAGCAACAAGCCCGTCATCCCCAGCACCGCGTTCATGGGGGTGCGGATCTCGTGGCTCATGGTGGCCAAGAAGCTGCTTTTGGCCTGAGAAGCCTGCTCTGCCGCTTTGCGGGCTTGTTCTAGCTCAAGGCTGCGCTGGCGCTCCCGCTCCAGGAGCTCTGCCTGGGTGAGGGCAATGCCGATTTGGTTGGCCAGTTGTACCAGCAGCTCGATCTCAAACGGCTGCCACTGGCGGGGTGCAGAACACTGGTGGGCCAACAACAGCCCCCACAGCCGCTGCTCCATGAAGAGGGGCACCACCAGGTTGGCCTTCACCTGCATTGTTTGCAGCAGCTCCAGGTAGCAGGGCTCCAGCCCTTCGGCCTCCACGTCGCTGATGGCGCGAACCCGGCCCTGGCTGTAGAGCTCAGCGTATTTTTCCTGAAAACAGGGATCCTCTATCACCTCGCCCAAAAGGGAAGGGATGCCGGGCTGGGTTTTCTCGTTGGAGATGATCCCGGATCCATCCGGCTGGAAGCGGTAGACCAAAACGCGATCCGCCCTGAGCAGGGCTTGGATCTCCGTTACTGCCGTTTCCAGGATCTCGGCAATATCCAGCGATTGGCGGATCTTTAAGCTGAGATCGGCCAGCAGTTGGGCCCGCCGGCTCTGCCGCTCCAGCTCCTCGGCAGCTTTTTTGCGCTCGGTGATGTTGCGGAAAATGCCCCGCGTGGAGACCATCACCCCATCTTCAAGGCGGCAGTTAACACTTCCTTCCACCCAGATGGTTTCGCCCTTGGCAGTCACAAAGGCCGTCTCCACCTTGTCCAGAGGTTGGCCAGTCGAAAGCTTCTGGAAAGCGACCTGGCAGTGCTCTCGATAGTCGGGGTGGATGATGTCGAAAACCCTCATTTGGTGGATTTGAGCTTCGTCGTAGCCCAGGGTCTCCTTCCAGGCGCGGTTGACGTAGAGAAAGTACCCTTCGGCATCGACAGCCTGAATGAGATCGCTGGCATTTTCAAAGAGATCCCGGTAGCGCTCTTCGCTTTCTTTGAGAGCCAGCTCCGCCAGCTTGCGCTCGGTGATGTCGATGCCGGTGCCGATGATAAACTCCACCTCGCCCTCGGCGTTGACCAGGGCGGTGTTGGTCCAAGCAATGAGCCGCAGCGCCCCCTGCTTGGTGCGCCAGAAGTTTTCATAGCGATTCAAGAAAAGGGAGCGACTGCCCTTAAGTTGTTGAAAAGCTTGCTTCAGGCCGGCCATCTCGCCCGCCGGGATCAAGCCCAAGTCCCAGAGCAGTTGGCCCTTGACTTCTGCCAGCGAATAGCCAGAAAGCTGCTCGGCAGCGCGGTTAAAGCGCAGGATGCGCCCTTCGGGATCCATGACCACCACCACAGCGCCTGCCGTGTCGAGGATGGCGTTGGTAAAGTCCCGCTCTTGCTTGAGGAAGGTTCCCGCCCGCTCCCGCTCAGCAGTTTCGCGGCGAATGAGGGCATAAACTGCGGCCAACAGCAAGTAGGTAAAAGCCAGCCCCCCCAGCAGGATGGCATTGGTTCTAACCCAAGCAAGCTGGAACTGCTCGCTGCGCTGCTGCAACAGAAGCCGCTCTTGCTCCTGGAGCGCCTCCACTAGGTTGGCGATCCGCTCCATCAACCTTTGCCCTTCGCTCCTCTTCAAGGCTTCTTGAACAGCGGCCAGCCCCTCTTGATCCCGGAGCCGGATAAGATCTTGGGCAAGGTTCAGACGCTGTTCCAAAAGCAGCTCCAGCCACTTCAGGCGCCCTTGCTGGAGAGGGTTGTCGGCTGTCAACTCTTGCAGCCGGCTAAGACGAGTGGGAATGGCCTCAAGGCTGGCCTTGTACTCGTCGAGGTAGCCAGGCTCGTTGGTCAAAAAGTAGCCCTGTTTACCTGCCTCGGCAGCACGGATCTCTGAGAGCAATCCTTCCAGGTTCTGGATCACTTCCAGGGTATCGGCCACTTGCTCCGTCAGTTGGGGCAGGCGACTGGCGTTGCGCTGGGCAGAGTAGGCGATCCCGCCCAAGATCAGGGCAGCCAGGCCCAGGCCAGCACTGACCTTGAGGAGAAAGCGGTTTTTGCGAGCAGGCTTGCTCTCGCCAGCTTTGGGAAGCAAGGGAGCCTTGGCCAACTCCCGCAAGGTGCGGCGCAGCTCCAGTTGAGCCCCCACCTGATGGGCCAGGGCCTTGAGCTGCTCCAATTGCTCCGGGCTGAGCTGGCGGGGTTGGTAGTCCACCACGCAGAGGGTACCCAGCGCTTGCCCTTCCGGCGTTACCAAGGGCACACCGGCGTAAAAGCGAATATGCGGCTCTTGGGTTACAAAAGGGTTGTCGGCAAAGCGCGGATCCTGGGTGGCATCGGGCACCACCAGCGGCTCTTTGGGCGAGAGAATGGCGTGGGCACAGAAGGCCACATCCCGCGGCGTTTCCTCGATGCCCTCAATGCCGAACTTGGCCTTAAACCACTGGCGATGCTCGTCAATAAGAGTTACTAGCGAAATGGGCGTGCCGCAGATGTAAGCAGCAAGCCGGACGATCTCGTCAAAGGCAGTTTCAGGGGCTGTATCGAGAACTTGATACTCTCGTAGGGCAGCCAGCCGCTCTTCTTCGTTGGGGGGAAGGGGAGCCTTGGGCATGGGTCAAGCTGGAGAGACGGGATCCGGCGCTGCCGTGGGTGAACCTCAGCAGCCTGGTAAAAGAGACAACCCCAGCATAACTCCCCGACCGCCCTGCCG
>NZ_JANSJC010000019.1:0-57117 GCF_047462375.1 Synechococcus sp. H55.8
TGTATTGGGAAGGGCTAGGCTTTGGCATGATTTGCTCCCTAGAAATTGTGAAGCAATACATCCAGAATCAGTCAGAGAGTGCTATCCATCCCCACCGTATAGACGGTGGGGAATTCCGCACCTTACGTTAACATCTACATCGACTCTGGCGCGCTCAGGCCGAGAATGCCGGTGAGCACGTTAAATAAAACCTGTCGCGTGGCCTGCACCAATTGGATGCGGGCTTGGGCCAAAAGGGGATCCTCTTTTAAGAGGGGCAAAATGCGGCAGTTGTCGTAAAACTTGTTGAAATCGGCAGCAATCGCCTCGGCATAGCGAATGATCTTGTGAGGGGCGCGCTCTTCGGCAGCGGCAATCAGCTCATCGGGCAGGGCCAAGAGGCGCAGCAGCAGGGATCGCTCTTCAGGTTCTTTGTAGGGCAGTTTTTGCTGCTCCGTCAAAGCAACTGTGGCGGTTAGCTGCACCTGTTCCTCTTCCTGTAACCGCCGCAGCAGGGTACAGCAGCGGGCGTGGCTGTAGTGGACATAGACCACCGGGTTGTCGAAAGTTTGCTTGACGGCCAAATCCAAATCAAAGTTGATGGGGCTGTCCATGCTGCTGCTGAGCAAAAACCAGCGGGCTGCATCGACCCCCACGCCAATTTCGGGATCCTCAATAAGATCGTTTAAGGAGACAAAATTGCCGGTGCGCTTCGACATGCGCACTTCGGTCTTCTCGCCGGTTTCCGGGTCGGTTTTGAACAATTTGACAAATTGTCCAATCAGGATCTCCAGCTTGACCTCTGGGCTGAAGGCGCCCACCGCCGCCCTTAAACGACCGATATAGCCGTGGTGATCCGAGCCGAGGATGTTGATGAGTCGCTGATAGCCCCGCCGCACTTTGTCGCGGTGGTAGGCAATATCGGCGGCCAGGTAGGTAAAGGAGCCATCGGCCTTTTGCACCACCCGATCCTTGTCGTCGCCAAACTCTTGGGTTTTGAAATAGACGGCCTCTTCCGCCCCCGGCTTGGGATCCTCACCCCGCGGCGCCTTAGCCCTGTAGAGGAAGCCGCGCTCCTGCAGCTCCTGCAAAGCCTGTTGGATGGCGCTCAGCCCTGTCTGGGGATCGGGGGTGTGCAGGCGGCGTTCGCTAAACCAGTGATCGAACTCGGTGCGCAGTTGTTGCAGGGTCTGCTGTTGCCAGGCCAGCATTTCCTGGTAAGCAAAATCGGTGTACTCTTCCGGGGTGGTGGGCAGAGGGCGGATCCCGGCCTTGACCTGATCCAACAGCCGCCGGGCGATATCGACCAAATAGCTGCCGTGGTAGGCATCTTCCGGCAGAGCCACCTCTTCGCCTTGCAGTTGTCGCACCCGCACTTCTAGCGACTGGCCCAAGAGCCGCATCTGGTTGCCAGCATCGTTGATGTAGAACTCCCGCTCCACCTGGTGCCCCGTCCAGCGCAGCAGGTTGGCCAGGGTCGAGCCGACAGCAGCCCAGCGCCCATGTCCCACGTGCAGCGGCCCCGTTGGGTTAGCGGAAACATACTCCAGCAGGATGCGCTCGGGATGGGGGGCAGCGGTTTTGCCGAAATCTTCCCCCAACCGCAACAGCTCTTGCAATCGCTCGGCCAAAAAGGGATCCCCCAGCCGGAAGTTGAGGTACCCACCGCCTGCCACCTCGGTTTCTATGTCCGGCAGATCCAGGTGTTTTTGCAGGGTTTGGGCAATTTGGGCCGGCGCCATGCGGCAGAGCTTGGCCATCCCCAAGGGGGTAGGACAGGCGTAGTCGCCGTAGCGGGGATCGCTGGGGATCTGGATCACGGGAGTAACCCCTGCCGCCTGCTCAGGTGTTAGGGATCCCAGTTGGCCTGCCGCCCGTTGAATGCTCTCGGATACGGCGGCGGCGAGGAACCGAATCAGCGAGGTGGAAGGGGATTGGGTTGCCATGGCTAAAGGGAGCTGAGTGGAGAGCGAGGTTGACAGGGATCCCTGCTGCAGCAGGAGCACTATCATACTGGCAACAGACTGGCTATGACCAAAGGCTGCCCACACCTGAGCTGCGAATTTCCCAGCATCGAAGAGCTGATGGTTGCCCCCGACCCTCGACAAGCAGGCGAACAGCTCAACTCGTTGTACAAGCAGGATCGGGATGACAGGATTTGAACCTGCGGCCCTCTGCTCCCAAAGCAGATGCGCTACCAAGCTGCGCTACATCCCGGCTTAACTTTTGCGATTATGACAGATCCCCGCCGCTAATGCACACTTGAACAAGGCTGCGGCAGCCCCCTCAGGGCGATAGGGGAATGGAAAATCCGTTCAGATCAAGACTTCAGCATCTTGGCCGGCATGACAATGAGGGTGTTTCCCTGCCGCTCCACCACGTAGAGCTCCTGCCCGGCTTGGATTTCGAGGTTGGGGATGCTGCACTTGGCATTCCAGGTGGAACCGAGATAAGAGACCCGACCGCGCTGACCAGGCGGGATCGCTGTAACTGCCCGTGCCTCTCGCGATTCTTTGAGAAGATCTTCTAGTTGAGTCGAACCGGAAGGGACTAGGCGTCGGCTGAGGACGATCAATCCAATGGAGAGCAGGATCCAAGCCGAAAATTGTGCCCAAATGGGCCAACCCCAGTAGGCCAAAAGGGCGGCCCCCAGGGCCGCTACACCTACCGGGCCGGCTACCAACTCCGGCAAAAACAGCTCAGAGGCGATGAGAACCAAGCCAAAGACAATCCAAGGCCAAACCATAGAATCCAGGGATCCCACAAATTCAGTATGGCTTAAAACCTGTGATTGTTCAGGGGGATCCCTTGTCTTTGGAGAGATGGGGTTGGGGCTTATCCACCCAGGCGGTAATTCTCCAAAAACTGGAGGGGATCCAACTCGCCTTGAGGCAGGTTCTTGGGCAGGTTTTTGGATTCGGCAATCTGCATCAGCGTCTCCCAGTCGGTGTTCATGACAAAGGCCACCGCTTGACGAGCCGCCTCTCGGTGGGGGCAGGCCTCTCCCAAGACACAGCCATCTCGACAGAGGGTAGCGCAATCGTGTGCGGTGCTTTTGGGATCCGGGCCAGCCATGATGTCTTCCTCTCTTGGGTTTCATATTTTCTTTAGGATACCTGAAGAGAATCTTGCGCTTGCAGGAGATTTTGGAGAGGGCGGATAGCCTAGACGAGGAAATGAGGCGACAAGACCTGTTCAAGCGAAGAGGAGCCTTATGGAGTTTTCACAATTGCAAGCGCTGGTGAATCGAGCCTTAGAAGACAAAAAGCTCACCCGCACCGAGGTTGACCAAATCGTCGGCGCCATCCGGGCCGACGGCAAAATCTCCCCCGAAGAGATGGACTTGCTGGAGTCCATTCGCCAGATGGTGCTCCGCCGGGAAATTCAGGTGGTGGAAACGGCAGATTGAGGGACCCTCAAGTAGAGGGTGACTTCGCTGCGGTTGTGGAACAGGTGACGGGCCCTCACCACAGAGAAGGCACGACCCAAGATCTCCAGACTTTGCCGCAGCACCCGCAGGCGCTGCCGGTGGGGCAACTTCAGGGTCATCAGGGCCGCTCCCTGTGGCTCCAGATGGGGGGCGAAAGCCACCATCAAGTTGGCAGAGGCCGGGCCATCCATGCGCATGTCGTTGAGGATGAGGTGAAACCGGCCTGGGCTACGGGCCAAGTAGGCTTGGGCGCTGAGGCGATGGTGGCAGATCCCCGGATCTTGGCTGAGGCGCTCGTCCAAGTCTGCCGGATCCACTGCTGTCACCTGCTGGCCATACAGGCGCAAAATGCGCGACCATCCCCCCGGCGCTGCCCCCAGATCCAAAGCCTGTCCGCCCGCTACCCAAGGAACCTGAAACACCTGGATGGCCTCCAGCAGCTTAAACTCGGAGCGGCTGATCTGGTTTGGATCCCGCCGGAAGCGGTGGATCCCGCCAGCCCAGTTGGAGAGGTTCTGTGCAGCCAGGGATAGGCCCAGCCAGGCCCGGATCCCTCCTGTCTCGGCCAGGATCACCACCGAGATCACCTGCTGGGGATCTTTGACCTGCAGGGGGGCTCCCACCGCCGCGATCACCTGTTCGGCCAGGGCTTCGTTGACCTGAAAGGGCTTGAGATTCGGCCCTCCAAACAGGCGCGTCTGCACCGAAAAGCTGCGCATGGGGTCGATGGCCGCCAACATTTCCTCATCAAGGTGCAATTTGCTCAGGGATCCCTCGTCTAGCCGCTGTTCTCGGTGAATGGGGCAGATGTGGCGCAAAAAAATGGGCGGGTCAGCCTGCCAAGCCTCCACCAGGTCAACAAACGAGCGTTGGCTGCACACCCACACCAAGCCGGGCGCCTCCCGCAGCCGCTGTACGGCGGCCTCCGGATCCGCAGCTTTTATCTCCCGGATGGCCAGATCCAAAAAATCCGGGTCGGCGCTGCCCAGCCAGGTATGGGTATCGGGGGGAAGAGAACTGCTCAACGGGCTCGCTGCCAACGCAGGTAGGGTAAACAGGCGGCTACTTGTTGAATCTGGGCTGTGGCCGCCAGCAATTGCCCTGTGGCATCCCAGGTGCCCTGCACCAGCATTTGCCAGGCCCCCTGAGGGATCTCCACAGCAGCGGCATGGTTCTGCCAGCGCACCTGTTTGTTGGGCAGATCCAGGGTCAACCGAAGCTGTGGATCCTCGGCCACCGCCTTTTGCAGGGTTTGGATCAGGCTCGCCGGCGCCGTCGCACAAGGGATCCCCAGGGCCAAACAGTTGCCGAAGAAGATCTCGGCAAAGCTTTCGCCGATGAGGGCGCGGATCCCCCACTTGGCCAGCGCTTGCGGCGCATGCTCGCGGCTGGAGCCACAGCCAAAATTGGCGTTGACCACGAGGATTTCGGCTCCCTGGTACTGGGGCAGGTCAAAGGGATGCTGGCCGGAAGCTTGGGCGCGGTCGTCGGCAAACACGTGCCGGCCCAAGCCCTCAAAGGTGACGCACTTCAAAAAGCGGGCCGGGATGATCCGATCGGTGTCGATGTCGTTGCCCAGCAGGGGGATGCCTCGGCCTGTAACGGTCAAAACTTCGCTCGGCATGGAAACTGGAATGAACTTTGGGACTGGATCTGGGGGTTGGCTGCGGGGTAGCGACGTTTGGCAATGCCCTGCTCGACGGCCAACTGGGCCTCGGCTACCGGCGGTAAACCTGATTTTCCAGATTGCGCACCTGCCGTTCCAGCCGATCCAGCCGCCCGCGCAGCTCGTCCATTTCCGATTGGCGGGGCACGCCCAAATCCTGTAGAACGTTGCGCACCTGCCGCTGCACGTAGGATTCAAAGTTGCTCTGCTCGGATTTTACCTGGTTGAGCAGGTTGTTGATGAGATTGGATGCCTCTTCTGGGTTGAGCTGGCCCTTCTGCACCAGATCGTCGGCAGCCTTCTTCAACTGCTCTGCCAGCAAGGTGGTGGTGCCGACGCCCATCAGCAAAAGCTGACGTAAGATACTGTTGTTATCCAATGCTGCCCTCCAGAGAACGCGTGCCGAAGGTACGGGCTTCTATGACCATCCATTTTCCTCAGTTTGCCTTCAACTTCGCAACCGGTTCGGCCAGCTTCTCCCTTCCCCCTGAGGCAGCACAACAATGGCACGAGGTTCTGCAGATTCTTTGGGAGCGACTCAAGCGCAGCTCCCGCCAGCAGCCTCAGGATCCCGTTGAATTTCGTTACCCTGCTGAGGATTTCAGCTTGGAGATGTTCTGCAACCCCAATATCTGGACTGGCCCCCATGCAGCCAAGGTGCTGGTAACTTTGAAAACCAAGGTGCTGCGCCTTTCCACTGAAGTGGAGTTCTCTCGCCTGCAAGAAGACCTCAGCCAGTATCTGGAGTCCCTGCCATGAGCGAAGGGCGGCACACTGCGGCAGAGGATCCCGTGGCTATTACGGTGATGCAACTGCTGGAAGAGCCGCCAGAGGGGATCCCCGGCCACTTGGAAGTGGTTTGCCTCACTTGGCATGACCGCCAGCGATCCCGGCAGCGGCTGGTGAGCGATCAGGGCACGGTAATCCAGTTGATGCTGCCTCGCGGCACTCATCTTCAGGATGGGGATCTACTCTACGCGGATGCGCAGCGACACATCCGGGTCAAAGCCCAAGCCGAACCGGTACTCTTGATTCAACCGGAAAACCCGATCCAGATGGGCCAAGTGATGCATCAACTGGGCAATTGGCACCGCCCGGCCCACATTTCCCCCCAAGGGCAGATCCGGGCGCTGGCCGATGAGCCGTTGCAGGACTGGCTGGCCCACCTGGGGATCCCGTTTCAGTTGGAGATGGCTGTCTTCGAGCCCAACCTGTTGGCCCACAGCCATTAGCCTGGGTCTAGCTGAGCAGTCATCCTCAGGTGTCTAAGTTCTCGATCCGAACGGGCTCAAGAGCTTCTGCCGGCGGAAACCCCAGCACCTGAGCATAAAAATAAAGCTCCGCCTCTAAGGCCCGTTTGATGTTGGCCGCCTGGCGAAAGCCGTGTTGTTCTCCCTCGAAGGGCACATAGGCCACCGGGATCCCTTTGGCCCGCAGGGCGGCTACCATCCTCTCTGCCTGATTGGGGGGCACGATGGCGTCTTCCAAGCCCTGAAAGAAAATAACCGGACAATTGAGGCCATCCAGGTGGTGGATGGGAGAGCGCTCCCGGTAGAGATCTCGTCGTTGCGGGTAGGGGCCAATTAAGCTGTCCAAGTAGCGGGACTCGAACTTGTGGGTGTCCTGTGCCAGGGCCTCCAGGTCGCTCACCCCGTAGTAGCTGGCACCGGCCTTGAAGACGGTGTGAAAGGTCAAAGCCGCCAGCGTGGTGTAGCCGCCGGCGCTGCCGCCGCGAATGAGCAATCGCTCGCCATCAACCCGGCCCTGTTGGGCCAAGAATCGGGCTCCAGCAATGCAATCTTCCACGTCCACAAGGCCCCATTGGCCCTTGAGGGCCTCCCGGTAGGCCCGTCCATAGCCGCTGCTGCCGCGGTAGTTGACATCCAAAACGGCAATCCCGCGGCTGGTCCAGTACTGGATCCCCAGGTCGAGCACGGCTGCTGTTGCTCCCGTGGGCCCGCCGTGACTTTTCACCAGCAGGGGCGGCTTTTCGCCGGCAGGGGCCACAAAGTCGCGGTTCTTGGGAGGATAGAAGAAGCCGTAGGCCACTGCTCCGCCCGAGGTGGGAAAGGTGATGGGCTCAGGGATCGACAAATACTCCAGATCTATTGCCACGCTGCTAGAACGGGCCACCACCTCCAATTGGCCAGAAGGTAAGTCCAGACAGACCAAGGCCATGGCTTCGCTGGGGGATCCGGCCAGGAAGGCAGCTTTTTCGCCGCTAACTTGAAGGTTGTGGAGCTCGGTGTAGGGTATGGGGAGCTCCTGCCTCTGTCCTGAACGCGGATCCAAAAGCGCCAGGTGGCAGAGCCCCTCTTGTCGATAGATGGCCAGGATTTGCCCATCCCCACAGAAGCCGTAGGTGCTCAGGCCAAACACCCACTGGGGCTCGCCAAACTCCGCTTCCATAGGACAGAGGGAAATGGGGCCCTGGGGATCCCAGCAGTAGAGGTTCCACCAGCCGCTGCGGTCGGAAACAAAGTAAAGCTCCCCCTGCGGCGACCACTGGGGCTGGAAAATGGACTCAGCCGGGCCACCAACGAGTTTCTGGGGTTCTCCCAAGCTGCCGTCAGGAGCCACTTCCGCCCGCCACAGCTCCGTGCCGTCCCAGGGCATCTGGGGGTGATCCCAGGCCAGCCACACCAGGATCTGACCGTCTGGGCTCAGTTGCGGGCTGGCGTAGAAATCGTGGCCCCTGGCCAAAACCTGCTGGGATCCGCTTTCTAGATCGATGGCAACCAGGGTATTTTCCGGCTCTCCCTGGCGGCTGTGATCCTCGCGCACGCAGAGGATGCGCCGGCGCCTCCTGTCCACCACCCCGTCGGCATAGCGGTAGGGGCCAGCTTCGGTGAGGGGCTGGGGATCCGAAGCCGGCAGCAGGCAGTACAGCCGTTGATCGGCAAAGTTGCAGAAATACACCACCCCCTCGGAGACCCAGTAGGCGCCGCCGCCGTACTCATGCACCCGCGTGCGCACGTTGAAGGGTGCTGGCGTCAGTTCCTGCACCGTCCCGTCGGCAGCTCGCCGCATCAGCACGTTGCGCCCCTTCTCCTGCGGGCGGCCCTCCGTCCAGTAGAGATCCCCCTTGTCCCAAGCCGGTTGCCCTAGGCGTAGGGATCCGGCCACCACCAGGTCAGCGGTAATTGGGGATCGCCAAGATCCATAGCCAGCCTGTTGCACCATAAGCCATCAATTTTCAACCTCGAAATCTCCATTATGCCGAGAGCAAGGGATCCCTGGGAGCTTGGCGAGAACAGGCTCAGATTCTGGAAAAAAGTATCTCGCAACACAATTTCTTCCTGGCTGAATGGGTTTGATAGAACACGTCCAGGCAACAGGGGCGCACGACGCTCTCTCGACTGCAGAACTGGCTTTTCCCCCTGTTGATGTTGGGAAGGCATTGGTGAAAACCTCAGCCGAGCGCAGTTGGGCAAGCTGATCCATGGGCAAGGTGATGAGCTGAGTCCTTCCCCCCGTTAGCCAGGCTGCTGTAACCACACTTCGCTACATCCTTTGCACTCACCTCGTTTCGGAGTTTACCGATGGCTCAATCTTTTAATCGTCGTCAAGTGCTGAAAATGGGCGCGCTGGCCGGAGCCGGGGCTGCCTTAGGGCCGCAGATCTGGGTGAAGCGGTCTGTGCCTGCCTATGCTCAGGGAGAGACTATTCGCGTTGGCATTTTGCACTCCCTCAGCGGCACGATGGCCATTTCGGAAACCAGTGTGGTGGATGCGGAAAAGCTAGCCATTAAAGAGATCAATGCCGCCGGTGGGGTTTTGGGCAAGCAGATCGAGCCCATCATCGAGGATGGCGCCTCCGATTGGCCAACCTTTGCCGAGAAAGCCACCAAATTGATCGATGTGGACAAGGTGGCAACGGTATTCGGCTGTTGGACCTCGGCCAGCCGCAAGGCAGTTTTGCCGGTATTTGAATCCAAGCAACACCTGCTCTGGTATCCCGTACAGTACGAAGGACAAGAGTGCTCCAAAAACATCTTCTACACCGGCGCTGCCCCCAACCAGCAGATCGAGCCTTCTGTGGAATGGCTGCTCAAGAACAAGGGCAAAGAGTTTTTCCTGGTGGGATCCGACTATGTCTTCCCCCGCACGGCCAACACCATCATCAAGGCCCAGTTAGAGGCCCTGGGCGGCAAGGTTGTGGGAGAAGATTACCTGCCTCTGGGCAACACCGAAGTGACTCCCATTATCAGCAAAATCCGTGCCGCTCTTCCCAACGGCGGCGTGATCTACAACAGCCTGAATGGCGACAGCAATGTGGCCTTCTTTAAGCAACTGAAAGCAGCCGGTCTGGAGCCGGATCGCTATCCCTCTATGTCCGTCAGCATTGCCGAAGAAGAGGTGCAGGCGATTGGCTCCGAGTTCCTAGAAGGCCACTACGCTGCCTGGAACTACTTCATGACGGTGGATACGCCTGCCAACAAGAAGTTTGTGGAAGCCTTCAAGGCAGAATACGGCCAAAACCGCGTCACCAACGACCCGATGGAAGCGGCCTATATCATGGTTTACATCTGGAAGCAGGCGGTGGAAAAAGCGGGAACCGTGGAGATCGACGCGGTGCGCCAAGCAGCCTACGGCCAAACCTTTGATGCCCCAGAGGGTCTGGTGACGATGAACACCAACCACCACCTGACCAAGTACGTGCGGATCGGCCAGGTGCGCTCTGATGGGCTGTTTGATGTCATCTTTTCTACAGACGCTGTGGAGCCACAGCCCTGGAACCAGTTTGTGGCGGAAACCAAGGGCTTTGCCTGCGACTGGTCGGATCCGGCCAAAGGCGGTCGCTTCAAAGTCAGCTAGCCCTGTTGAGCGCTGGGTGCGGGATCCCTTGCGGGTGAGTTGGGGATCCCGTCCTGGAGTTGGAAGCGCGTCCCCAGTCAACGGGTAAAGAAGGAGGATCCCCTGCCGATGACCTTGCTTTTGGATAGCTTGTTTAACGGCATCAGTATTGGCACCGTTTTGCTGATAGCCGCTCTGGGCCTGGCGATTGTCTTCGGCCTCATGGGGGTGATCAATATGGCCCATGGGGAGCTGATGATGTTGGGGGCCTACACCACCTTTGTGGTGCAAAATGCCTTCCGACAATTGGGGGATCCCTGGCGGGATCTGTATATCTTTCCAGCCTTGGTTGCCGCTTTTGTCGTCACGGCCCTGGCGGGTCTGGCTCTGGAGCGGGGGGTGATTCGCTTTTTGTATGGGCGGCCGCTGGAAACCCTTTTGGCCACCTGGGGCGTGAGCCTGATCCTGCAGCAGTTCGTGCGCAGCGTCAATTGGGTGTTGGCTTTCCGCTTGGGGGCCTTTGCGGTGCTCTTTTTTGGCGGCTGGTGGCTCTTGGCAAAACGGGCCGATTGGCCGCGCCTCAAAGGCTGGGTGCTGACGTTGTTGTTGGTGCTTTCTACGGCCATTGTGGCAGTAGGCGGGCGGGTTCTGGCCCAAACCTATGCCCTGGCCGTCACCCAGCCCTGGTTTGGGGCCCAAAATAGAGACGTGACCGCTCCTCGCTGGCTGCGGGGTGGGATCCCGGTGGGCAACCTGTTTTTGCCCAATACTCGCCTGTTCATCATCGCCCTCACCGTTGTCTGTATCCTGGGGCTGTACTTTTTCTTGCAACGCACCCGCTGGGGGTTGCGCATCCGCGCCGTCACCCAAAATCGGGCCATGAGCGCTTGTGTCGGGATCCCTACGCAAACGGTGGATGCTCTCACCTTTGCCATGGGTTCGGGTCTGGCAGGAGTAGCCGGCGTGGCCGTCAGCCTGCTGGGATCCGTGGGGCCCAATACCGGCCAGAACTACATCGTGGATACCTTCATGGTGGTTGTCGTGGGGGGTGTGGGCAAGCTCCTGGGCAGCATTGTGGCGGCACTGGGGATCGGAATTGCCAACTTTGTCATCGGTTCCGGGACGCTGGCTTTGATCTTTCCCAACGTGCCGATCCTGACCGATACCCTCAACTTTTTTGCCACCACCAGCATGGCTAAGGTGATGGTCTTTGCCTTAATTGTGGCCTTTTTGCAGGTGCGCCCCCGCGGCCTTTTCCCCGAAAAAGGTCGCATGGTGGATGCCTAGGACAGCCCTCTTGAGCGAATCTTTCTAGCCGTATTCCCCATCCCCCCACACCGCCCATGAAACTGGCTCATCTCCCCCCCGCTGATCGTGAAGAGGCCATTCTTGCCACCGGTCGGGATCCCAGTCCTGCCCGCAAGCTCCTGTGGGAAGTTGGGATCCTCATTGGCCTGGCGCTGGCTTTGATCTTGGTGGCCCCAACTGTGTTGTCGGGTTTTCGGCTGAACTTGTTGGGGCGATTTCTGGCATTGAGCATTGTTGCCCTGGGGATCGACCTTATCTGGGGCTATACCGGCATGCTGAGTCTGGGGCATGGGGTGTTCTTTGCCTTGGGGGGCTATGCTTTGGGGATGCACCTCAAGTTGCAACTGCCAGAGGGACAGATACCGGAGTTTTTCAGCCTCTATGGGGTAACGGAATTGCCCTGGTTTTGGTACCCTTTTTATTCGTTTCCGTTTACGGCTATTGCTATTGTCTTGATCCCGGCTGTGGTGGCAGCAGCTCTGGGGTATTTGGTGGTGAGAAATCGCATCCGAGGAGTTTATTTTTCTATTCTGACTCAGGCCACCACAATCATTTTCTTTAACTTCTTCAACGGGCAACAGCGCTTAATCAACGGCACCAACGGCCTGACCAATTTCCAGACGTTATTTGGCCTGGATGTCAACTCTTCCCAGATGCGCTTTGCTGTCTATGTGGCCACGGTTTTAACCGTTGTTTTGGCTTACCTTCTCTGTCGTTGGCTTACCAGTGGCTTGTTTGGTCGAATCCTGGTAGCCATTCGAGACGATGAGCCGCGGGTTCGTTTCTCTGGCTACGATCCCACCGGATTTAAGGTGCTGGTATTTGCCATCTCGGCTGCGCTGGCAGGGATCGCCGGGGCTTTGTTTACCTTACAAACTGGCATCATTTCTCCCAATGCCATGGCCGTTCCCTTCTCCATTGAAATGGTGATCTGGGTAGCGGTGGGTGGTCGGGCCAGTTTAGTGGGGGCAGTGGTCGGGGCTTTGTTGGTAAACTTTGCCAAGAGTTTGCTGAGTGAAAATTTCCCAGAAATTTGGCTGTTTTTCCAGGGGGGATTGTTCCTGCTGGTGGTACTGGTGTTGCCGGATGGTTTGGTGGGCTGGGTGCGCACCCGGGGCAGGCAGCTTTGGGTTACCTTCCAGCTTTGGCGCCGGCGTTTGGCCAATATTTCTCCAGCCTAAATCCGTGCCAGTATCCCCCTATGCAAGGTGCAACTTCAGAGTAAGAGGATCCCAATGGGTGAGATAACGATGCCAAGTGTCCTCTCTTGTTCGATGGGCTGAGAATCCTACTCGTCCTCTGGCCTTTCCGTTCTTGGACGTGATCCCTATGCTTACAGCAGCTCCCACCACTACCCGGCAAATTTTACAAACTCAGGATCTCACCGTCAGCTTTGATGGCTTTAAGGCTTTGGACGGGCTGAACTTCTCTTTGGAAGAAGGGGAGTTAAGGGTGGTGATCGGCCCCAATGGAGCGGGCAAAACTACCTTCCTCGATGTGTTGACAGGCAAGGTCAAGCCTACTCGAGGGCGAGTGCTGTTTAAAGGAAAAGATCTGGCTAAGCTCAAGGAGCACGAAATCGCTGCCTTGGGTATTGGTCGCAAGTTCCAAACGCCGCGGGTCTACCAAAACCTGAGCGTGCGAGAAAATTTGGAGCTCTCTCTCAACCCTCACAAGGGTGTTTTCTCCACCTTATTTGGCAAAAAGCGCTTGCGAGAAAAGACTGATGCTCTCCTGGAAACCATCGGCCTGAGCCGTAAGGATCGGATCCCGGCAGGGCTGCTCTCCCATGGAGAAAAGCAATGGTTGGAGATTGGCATGGTGATTGCCCAGGATCCGGATCTGCTGCTGCTTGATGAATGCGTGGCCGGGATGACGGATAAAGAAACAGAGGCTACGGGAGAGTTAATTCAATCCTTAGCTCGAAATCACACCATTTTGGTGATTGAGCATGACATGGTATTTGTCCGGCAAATTGCTCGCAAGGTTACTGTTTTACACCAAGGAGCGGTGTTGTGCGAGGGTAGCTTTGAGGAAGTGAAGAACGACCCGCGAGTTATCGAGGTCTATCTTGGATCCCACAAAGCCAGAGGCTAAACGAAAACAGGGGAGAAGGGGAGATCTGTGTTGACCGTCCAATTAACCAACTCTATATCCAAGCCTATGAATACGGAAAACGCCACCAAAGCGCAAAATCTATCTCAAAGTGGATCTCAGCCTTTGCTGGAAGTCTGTAACCTGAGAGCTTATTATGGGCAAAGTTTAATTGTGAGAGATCTTTCTTTCAAGATCCTTCCCGGCCAAGCAGTTTGCCTTCTGGGTCGCAACGGCATGGGCAAAACTACCACGCTTAAAGCCCTAATGGGGCTTCTCAAAGACTGTACAGGTAAAGTTCTCTTTGAGGGCCGACCCATCAATCATTACCCACCCAACTGGCGGGCTCGCGCTGGCATTGGCTATGTGCCCCAAGGCCGAGAGATCTTTCCTCGCCTAACGGTTGAGGAAAATCTACTGGTGGGGTTAGAAGCAGCACCGGACAAAGAACGGGCTATACCTGAGTTTATCTATGACTTATTCCCGATTTTGCGTTCTTTTCTAAAGCGTCCCGGTGGAGATTTGAGCGGTGGTCAGCAGCAGCAATTGGCCATTGCCAGAGCTTTGGTGGCAGAGCCTAAACTTTTACTCCTGGATGAACCCACAGAAGGGATCCAACCCTCTATCATCATTGAGATCGAAGAAGCCATTGCCCGCATCCAAAAAGAGCGGGGCGTTGCGGTGTTGCTGGTAGAACAGTACTTTGAGTTTGCTCAAAGCTTGGCCGATTACTTTTACCTCATGGAAAATGGATCCCTCGTTATGGAAGGGCCGACTGACCAAATGGACGAGGAAAAAGTGCGATCCTATCTCTCCCTCTGAGGTTAGCCTGGAGGAGGAGCCGAGCGGTGCAACTCTTGTCAGGCCCAGGGATCCCCTCAGGCAACAACCCTAGAAATCTGCCAGGATCGAGCAAGAGAGAACTCAGTCCACTCCCTCCTCGCTGCGTCTGTGGCTGCCCCCATTCACGTCACTGCCGAACCTTGGCTGCACACCTACAGCGAGATCATTGACGTGCGCTCGCCGGCAGAGTTTGCTGAGGATCATTGGCCGGGGGCCATCAACTTGCCTGTGCTTGACGATGCAGAACGGGCAGAGGTGGGCACCCTCTACAAGCAGGTGGATCCCTTTACGGCCCGCAAGCGGGGAGCCAGCCTGGTGGCCCAGAACATCGCCCGCCATCTGCAGACCCACTTTGCCGACAAGGATCGGGACTACCACCCCCTCATCTACTGCTGGCGGGGAGGGCAGCGCTCGGCCAGCTTGGCGCTGGTGTTGTCCCAGGTGGGCTGGCAGGTCACAGTTTTGCAAGGGGGGTACAAAACCTACCGCGCCTGGGTACGCCGGCAACTGCAGAGCTTGCCCCAGGAGTTTACCTACCGCGTCCTCTGCGGGCCGACGGGGAGCGGCAAAACCCAGTTGCTCCACCACCTGCAGCGCCAGGGATCCCAAGTCCTCGATCTGGAAAAGCTGGCCCGCCACCGCGGCTCCGTGCTGGGAGCGGAGTGGGGGATGCCGCAGCCCACCCAGAAGAGCTTTGAAAGTCAACTGGTGCAGGTTTTTCTCCAGTGGGATCCAGCCAAGCCGGTCTGGGTGGAAGCCGAGAGTGCCAAGGTGGGCCAGCTCCACCTGCCCCCTGCCCTTTGGCAGGCCCTCACCCAAGCCGATTGCGTGGAAGTGCGATTGCCTTTGGAAGAGCGGGTGAAGGGGCTGATTGCCCATTATCCCCACTGGATAGCCCATCCCCAGGCACTCAAGGAAAAATTGCTGCCCCTAAAAGCCCGCCATGGCCAGGCGCGCCTGCAGCGCTGGTTTGAGCTCATCGACGCCCAAGACTGGCCGCAGTTTGTGCAGGAGTTGCTGGAGCAGCACTACGATCCCACCTATCGGCATGGGTTGCAGCAGAACTTCAACCGCATCCACGCCCGGATAGAGCTGCCCGACCTTTCCGAGACCAGCCTCAGAGAAGCTGCCGCTCGCCTGCGCACCCGTCCAGACTAGGTGAGCACAATAAATTGCAGAGCCCGCAGCACCTCAAACCAATTGGAAACCTCCAGCCGAACGGTTGCGTCAGCAACCCACCGGCAGCCGGGGTAAAAAGACTTGCGGTAGGCGCGGGCAGGATCCTTGTAGTCCACCTCCAAGTGAAAGCAATCCGGCAGTGGGCGGGGCCGGTAGGCCGACAGCCGTTTCAGGGATCCCTCTACACCTTGGCGGATGGCCTGCAGAACCTGCTGCGGATGGGGAGCAACGACCGAGTGGCCCATCCCTTTGTGGGTGACCACCGTCTCGATCTGGGCGTCATAGGCTTTCGCTTCCGCACACACCTCTGCGTCTCCGGCCAGAAATACAACCGGCACCCCTTCATAGGCAGCGGTGAGGCTGACCAGGTGAAACTCGGCGATGGCCTGGCCGTTCAGCCGGATTTGGCTAACTTCGGTGGTGTAGGTGTGGGCAAGGGGGTTGGCAGCAGATCCGGCGCGGGCATGGTAGCCGATTAAGATCAGGGCATTGTAACTGCGATCCAGCTCTTGCACCATACAGTAGGGGTGGCCGCTCCAGCCGCGGATGAGTTGCACCGGCGCCGGCAATCGCTCGGGGAGAAGGTTGCGCCCGGAATCATGGGCGTCTTTGACAGTGATCCGGGTGGCTCCGGCAGCCAGGGATCCCTCACAAGCGGCGATCACCGCTTGGGTCATCTGCTCGCGGAATGGCTCATAACCCGGCTGGCCGAGGGTGGCTTCATCCCAATGGCTGATGCCGGAGATCCCTTCGATATCAGCACTGATATAGACCTTCATGCTCGACTGATAGTCATTTCAGACTAGATTGTCAGACTAGATTGAGACAGCCCCAAGCGCTCCACGCCGCCGGCGCGTTCGCCTTTGGCGGCACCCAACACTCCCAGCCCTCACCCCCGGCCCCTCTCCCTTTGGGAGAGGGGAGTTAGGGATTGGCTCAAGGAACTGAGGATATGTTTTGTGGGAGCCCAAGATTTCCATGGCTTTGGTGCGGATCTCTACCCTCGTTTTTGAGAAGTCGGAATAAAGGACAAGGACTCCGTCCCGCTGACGCGATCAGAGGGCTACCAAAGAAGCAGATACCCCCTGCTGTAACTCCGACAACAGAGAGGCCGGGCGCCCCTTATAAGGCCAGGCAAAAGCGTGGCGAAAAGCTGCTTCCTGACAGTGTTTGAGCTGCTCGAAATCGATAATGTCGTGGGTGAGCAGGTTCTCGTACTCAAACGGCAGGCGCACATTGTGCAAGCCGGCGTTGTCGGTGCAGATGGCGATATCTACCCCTGCCTCAAAGCAGCGATCAAACACAATCTTGAGGGGATCCAAACTGGACAAGGTGCCCGTTTTTAGATAGGTGGTGGGACAAACTTCCAGGCATTGTCCTCGCCGCGCCAGCTCCGGCAGCAACTCTGGATAGTGAAGGGGAATTTGAATGCCGTGGCCAATCCGCGAGACATAGGGCAGCAGCTCTGGGTAACAGCCATCCAACGTCTCGTAGAGGTGGGCAGTGGTCTTGAGGCCGCGGGCCAAGGCATACTTGAATAGCTCGATCCACTCGTCCATGCGTTCGCCGTAAGGCTTGTCTCCCCCAGCCAGGTCGATGGCACTCACATATTCCGACTCGGCAGCAGCTTCAACCATAGCCCGGTTGATGTGGCTGGGGAGGCGGGAGTGCAAACACACAATCTGAGTGGTAACAATGGGGTATTCCCGCTGCTGGCTGGCCTGTCCCACCGTCTCGATTACCTGGCGCATTTGCTTGAGGCGATCTGCCTCGTCTAGGCTGGGATCCGTGCGCAGGTAGGGGGTGTAACGAATTTCTAGGTAGGCCAGATCCTCAAATACATAGGCTCCCCGCAGCAGACGGTAGATGAAATAGGGTAAGCTTTCCAGGGTTTGCACCTGTTCCACCAGCGTGTGCAGCTCCAAGTAATCTTCAAGGGTGTTGCGCGGGCGGGTGTAGAACTCTTCAAACTCGGCATAGGTGGGAAAGCGCTCCGCCAGAGGGGATCCCTGGCGATGCAAGTAGCGCCACAGAATCCGAGGGACGACAGAACCGCCCAGGTGGCGGTGCAACTCCGCATGAAGTGCCATAGGTCGGGGCTCCCCATCGCTGCCCGCGCAGGAGCAGACTTGGTTTGTTTAAGTACTATCTTTACTCTTATCCAACTGCCTCGAGCTTGTCCAGGCGGAATTGCGCAAGCTCGGTTGGAAGTTTAGATCGTCAAACCGATCCCCTGCCCATCGTGGTAGGCGGCCAACAGCAGGTCGGTGGTGGTATCCCAGGCAATCTCGCCCAAGCGCGATAGAGCAATGGCCCCCAAGGAGCGGCGCCGTTGGCGGGCCTCTTGAAAAGACTTGGCCATGGCCGCTTTTAGGCTGAGGCCATCTTCCACTCGAATGACAATCCGTGCCGCCAAGCTCTCATCCAAAATATCTTCCCCAACACCGGTGCAACTGACTCCCGCTGCCGCACTGGCGTAGGTTCCTGCGGGCGTGGCCGAATCGCTCACCCGCCCCACCCGCTCAAACCCCCGCCCGCCGGTGGAGGTGCCAACACAAATGCGCCCCTGTTGATCCAGCGCCACCGCTCCAACCGTGCCCATGGCCAGGGCGGTGAGCACCCTTGACGGGGGATGGGTCTGGCGCAACTGCACCCACTCCTGCAGCCGCTTGAGAGTGGTCGGGTCATAGACCGGCAACTTCAGTTCCCGCGCCAGCTCTGCTGCCCCCTGTTCGGCCACCACCCGATCCGGGCTGGATTGCAAAGCCTGGGCCAGGAGGATGGGATGCTGAACCCGGCTGACGTTGATCACCCCACTAAAAGACTGGGTGGCCCCGTTCATGAGGGCGGCGCTCATGCGGATCTGCCCATCCGACTGCAAGACCGATCCTGTGCCGGCGTTGTAGAGGGGATCATCTTCCAGCAGTTGGCAGGCATGTAAGACAGCCGCCTCTGCCGCTTGCCCTGCCAACAGCAGCGCATAGGTACTTTCCACCACCTGCCGCAGGGATCTCCTCACCTTTTCCAGGCTGTCTTCTCCTTCTAGGGCACTGCCGGCTCCGCCGTGGATAATGAGTTTGGGCTGAGGCATGATGGGTTCGGATACCTTGTGAGGCTACTGGGGGATGGTCTTTGCTTTTTGGGTTCACCCTTCACAGATACCACTTTCCAGGAACGCCGGCGGAAAGGGAGGAAGAGTCTTAAGATAATTCTGTGGATTTGCTAAGCATAGATACTCAACGGCAATCCTGGAAGAGGGCTGTCGGGTTGTGGCCGGCAGTGGTTCTCTTGGATCGTATGGCATGAACGAGGTTCTATCGATGGCGCTGCCCAGCTTGAACGAGTTCCCCTGGCTGACCACGGTCATTGTGTACCCTGTGTTGGCCGCTCTCTTTATCCCGTTGATCCCGGCGCCGGCTGGGGATCCCAGTACCCGCGCCTACGCGCAAAAGTTGGCCGAGCGGATCCGCTGGTTTGCTTTGTTCATCGCAGTCACCGATCTGCTGATTCTGCTGGCCGGCTTTTATGTCGGCTACGATCCCGCCCAGACGGGCTTGCAACTGCTGGAGCGCTACACCTGGGTGCCGCAGGTGGGGCTAAGCTGGTCGGTGGGGGCCGATGGCCTCTCCATGCCGCTCATTCTGCTCACGGCTTTTATTACCACGCTTGCCATCTTGGCCGCCTGGCCGGTCACCCTCAAGCCGCGCCTGTTTTACTTTCTCATGTTGGCCATGTACGGCGGCCAGATCGGGGTGTTTGCCGTGCAGGATATGCTGCTGTTTTTCCTGATGTGGGAGCTGGAGCTGATCCCGGTCTATTTGCTCCTCTCCATTTGGGGGGGATACAACCGCCTCTATGCGGCCACCAAGTTCATCCTCTACACCGCCCTCAGCTCGCTGTTTATCCTGGTGGCGGGCTTGGCTATGGCCTTCTACGGGGATCCCATCAGCTTTGACATGACGGATCTGGCCCACAAGGCCTATCCGCTGAGCTTCCAGTTGCTGATGTATGGGGCTTTCCTGATTGCTTATGGGGTGAAGCTGCCCGTCTTCCCCCTGCACACCTGGCTGCCCGATGCCCACGGCGAAGCCACGGCGCCGGTTCACATGTTGCTGGCCGGGATCCTGCTCAAGATGGGGGGCTATGCCCTGATGCGCATGAATGTGGGCATGCTGCCGGATGCCCACCTCTACTTTGCGCCGGTGCTGATCGTGCTGGGGGTGGTGAACATCATCTTTGCTGCCCTCACCTCCTTTGCCCAGCGCAACCTGAAGCGGAAGATCGCCTACTCCTCCATCAGCCACATGGGCTTTGTCCTCATCGGCATCGGATCCCTGACCGAAATCGGCATGAGCGGCGCCATGTTGCAGATGATCTCCCACGGGCTGATCGGGGCCAGCCTGTTCTTCTTGGTGGGGGCCACCTACGACCGCACCCACACGCTGGAGCTGGAGGAAATGGGCGGCGTCGGCCTGAAGATGCCCAAGATTTTCTCGATGTTCACCACTTGCTCGCTGGCCTCTCTGGCTCTGCCGGGGATGAGCGGCTTTGTGGCCGAGCTGATGGTGTTCATCGGCATGGCCACCACCGATGCCTACTCTCTCCCCTTCCGGCTGGTGGTGGTCTTTCTGGCGGCGGTTGGGGTGATCTTGACTCCTATCTACCTGCTGTCGATGTTGCGGCAGATCTTCTTTGGCCCGGAAAACAAAGAGCTGACCGAACATGAAGAATTGGTGGATGCCGAGCCGCGCGAGGTGTTCATCATCGCCTGCCTGCTGATCCCCATCATCGGCATCGGGTTTTATCCCAAGCTGGTCACTAGCCTCTACGACCAGTCCACCAATGCCCTGGTGGCCTTGCTGCGCCAGGAACTCTCCTCCCTCGGAGCGACGGTTGCCCAAGCCCCTGCCCTTTACAACACTGAGCCAAATTGAGGAGAGGGAAGCCGGTGTAGCTAGCCTTGGCTTTTTTCTCCAATGGGCTTGCGGCTCTCGCCGCCTTGAACTCGCATCCAGCCAAACAATGTCCCGATCGTCAGTTGGATCCCTTGAGCAAAAGCGGGAACGGGGATAACCTCTTGCGGATCCTCATGCACTGTTGGCTGCTGTCCGGCAGGATAGGCGAAAACGACCCTTTCTTCGGGGGCCACGATCCACCCCATCTGGCAGCCGTGGGCCAAGCCAATCAAGATCTTTTTGACCAGCTTCATTTGATCTTGATCGGGAGAGAGAATCTCGATGATCCAATCTGGGCAAAAGGGGATGAAATTTTGAATGGTGCCATCTTCATCCACAGGGATCCGCTCCCAGGCGATCACAGAAATATCGGGCACAATCGCATATCCGGCAAAAGTGCAGCGCAGCTCTGGAAATGCCATTCCCAGTTGAGAAGGCTCCAACATCTCGTTAATGAAGCTGCCCAGTTTTAGTTGGAGACGGCTATGCTTTCCCTGTGGCATAGGCTTCTGGATAATTTCTCCTTCAATAAACTCGCTGGCAGGCTGAGTTTCCGGCTGTTGTAGAAAGTCTTCCAGAGTTAGAGGCTTGGCAGATAGACTGACCATAGCTTGCTCCTATCACGCTGCTATTTGATTAACAATAGGCTCAGTAAAGTATCAAAGCCGATCAAAACAGATCCCTGTCCCGTTGTTGCCAAGTCATTTGGCGGTCATAAGGGCTTTTGCCAGAAAATAACCCCATCAACGGCCCCAAGATGGCCCCAAACACAAAGCCGCCCGCGTGGGCCCAGTAGGCAATCCCTCCCCCCTGCATGCCGATGTTGATGGGCGTCTGCAGGCTGGCGATGCCGTAAAACGCCTGTTGCACAAACCAAAAACCCAGGAACACCCAGGCGGGAACATAGATGGTTGTAATGAAAATGCCCAGAGGCACCAGGGTCAAGATCTCAGCTTGTGGAAAACGCAAGATATAGGCTCCCAACACCCCGGCAATGGCCCCACTTGCCCCCAGCGAAGGAATGGTGGATTCCATATCGAAAAACCACTGGGTTAGGGCGGCCAAAGCTCCACAAGTCAGGTAAAAAATGAGGTAGCGCACATGCCCCAAGCGATCCTCAACATTGTTGCCGAAAACCCACAAAAAGAGCATGTTCCCACCAATATGGAGAAAGCCCCCATGCAAAAATTGCGAGGTGAATAGGGTCATCCATTCGGGGCGCAGCGAAGAAGTGACCTCCCCTCGAAAACTCGCCGTCAACTCTACCGGTACCACTGCCCACTCTCGGAAAAAAGCCACCAACTCTCGCGGCGATAAGGTAAGCTCATACACAAAAACCAAGATGTTGATGAGCACCAGGGCATAGGTGACGTAGGCCGTGCGGGTGGTTGGGTTGCGGTCTTGCAGAGGTACCACAGTTGAGATCCGGTTGACATCACCCTCTAGCTTAACCTGTCTCTTCCTACCCCTCAGACTCACCTCTAAAACCCCACTTGAGGCTACACTGGAGTGGTCTGCTGGGAGCCATGCTTACAGTTGGGATCCCCTGTCTGTAGAAATGTTCCGGCTGTTCCCATACGGCCGATGGTGAACTTAGAGGAGTGGACTGATGTCCGAGGTTGAAAGCCCAACTACCCCCCTCAAGTTTTTGATCGTCGAAGATCATCCCGAGGTGGCCCAAAACAACTGCGAGTGGCTGCAGCGGATTGCAGCCGATGCTCAGTGCATCACGGTCAGCAATCCCATGGACGCCATCCTGCGCCTGCAGCGGGAACAGCCGGATTTGGTCGTGGCGGACTTGCTCTACGGTCAAACCAGCGGCGAACAGTCTGCCGAGCCTGGCCTAGAGTTCCTGCGCCACATCTTTGAGAACTACCCCACCCTGAACGTGATGGCCTATTCTAGTGAGCCGCTACTGCTGACTCCATTGGTGGGCTTGATCAGCAAACACCAGGGCGGGTTTGCCGCGGTTAACAAAATGGAACGGCGGACTGTGTTTTTGGAGGGAGCCAAAAGCGCCCTGAATGGAGAATTGCGCATGCCGCGGGAGTTGCGTGGTCTCACGAAGCTGACAGAACGGGAAATTGAGGTCTTGAACTTACTCTGCAAAGAGGCCCTCACCGATCAGGCCATTGCCGATCGCATTCACACCAGCAAGAAGACCGTACAAAACTGCATCCAACGGCTCAAAGAAAAGCTGGATATTTTCGGATCTGAGGATGAGATCAACGCCCGCGTTGCCATGTGTATGACAGCCGTTCAGAAGAAGATTATTCAATGGTAAATAAAGGTAACTAAATGGTAGAGGCCAGAGGATAGCTGTTGCTCTGTAGGAACTTTTATCCGAGACAGTTTTCCACCGGGCTCAGCGGATCCCCAACACAGAGGCGAAGACGCTGTGGCCCACAATGGCCTCTACCACAACACTCAGGGCAAACCCCAGCATGGCCAGCCGTCCGTTCCATCGCTCGGCCTTCTCAGTCCAGCCAATTTCCCACTCCGGCGGGGTGTCGCCGTCTTGACCATACTGCGGCACATACCGCGGGCGACCGGCGCCTTCCCAGCCGGCAGGGCGCTTGGAGTTGAAGAAAGCCATCGAGCCCATCGCAACAGCAGCTACCAGCCCAGCCACCATTACGGCAATGTAGGGGAAAAAGGGATTCTCAAGCATCATCAGCCTGTCAAGATAGGAGTCGAAGGGTAAAAAAGCTCAAGCCAAGGTAGAGCCGCAGCATCTCAAGGCTAAGGGGTAAAGTCTGTGAGATGCCCGATGGGGCTCTACCGGATTATTGCAGATTATTGCAGACCCAGCCACTGAGCGAGAGTGCTGGCAAAAACACTGTGGCCCAGCGCCGCTTCTGTAACCATGCTGATCACGAAGCCCAACATGGCCAAGCGTCCATTCCAACGCTCCGCTTGCTCCGTCCAGCCGGGGATCCAGTCGTTGCTGGTGTCATAGTACTGGGCAACGGATGCGGAATCCAGGCGCGAAGGAATCCTAGGAGACGATTGCATTGTGAATACCTTTATCACTGTACGTAAACAAACTTAACATAAGATTACAGTTTGTGACAAGTTTTGGCTTCCAAGCCCTGACGGCAGAGTGGGTAGGACTGAAGGGATCCCAGATGGGTTTTCCGAGGGCTGGCCCAGAGCGATGTCATACTGAGGGAAACGGGCTTTTTGCGCAGACTATGGCGGTATCCACCCCTTCTTCTCTTAGGCTGGACCATTCTTTCGACCTAGCTGCCCAGGTGCGGTCGGACTTTCCGATTTTGCAGCGCCAGGTCAACGGCCACCCCCTGATCTACTTTGACAACGCTGCCACTTCTCAAAAGCCACTGGCAGTTTTGCAGGCGATGGATCGGTACTATCGGTGCTCCAACGCCAACGTGCATCGTGGGGTTCATACGCTGAGCAACGAAGCCACCGATGCCTATGAGGGGGCGCGGGAAAAGATCGCTCGTTTTATCAACGCCGCTTCGCCACAGGAGATCGTTTACACCCGCAATGCCAGCGAAGCCATCAATCTGGTGGCCTACAGTTGGGGTTTGAGCAATTTGGAACGAGGGGATGAGATCGTCCTTTCGGTGATGGAGCACCACAGCAACCTGATCCCGTGGCAGCTCGTGGCCCAGAAGACGGGAGCCTGCCTCCAGTTCATCCAGATCACGCCAGCAGGAGAGTTGGATCTGGAGCACTACCGGTCTTTGCTCAGCGACCGCACCCGCCTGGTGGCGGTAACCCAGGTTTCCAATATGCTGGGATCCATCAACCCCGTCCAGGAGATCACGGAGCTGGCCCATCGCTACGGGGCCAAGGTTTTGCTGGATGCTTGTCAGAGTGTGCCTCACATGCCTGTGGATGTGCAGGCGTTGAATTGCGATTGGTTGGCCTTTTCAGGGCATAAGATGTGTGGCCCAACGGGGATTGGCATCCTCTACGGCAGGCGGGAGCTGTTGCGAGGGATGCCACCCTTTTTGGGTGGGGGAGAGATGATCGCCGATGTGTACTGGGATCACGCCACCTATGCGGATATCCCCCACAAATTTGAGGCCGGCACGCCGGCGATTGCCCAGGCGGTGGGGTTGGGGGCAGCCGTGGATTACTTGAGCCAGATCGGCTTGGAGCGGGTTCACGCCCATGAACAACGGTTGATCGCCCATTTGTTGGACGGGATCCAAAACATAGCGGGTATCACGGTTTACGGCCCCAAGGATCCGACGCGACGGGCAGGGCTGGTCAGCTTTTCGGTAGAGGCCGTCCATCCGCATGACTTGTCTACCTTGCTGGATGAGCAGGGCATCGCCATTCGAGCGGGGCACCATTGCACTCAGCCCCTGCATCGCTATTTGGGAGTCCAATCCACCGCCCGGGCCAGCGTTTACCTGTACAACACGTTGGCGGAGGTAGATCGCTTCTTGGAAGTGTTGGCAGAAGCGGTGGAGTTCTTCAGCGTTGCTTTGGGCTAGGGATCCGTCACAGGCAGAGGACTTCGTCCCGACTGGCGCCAATCGATATCTCAAGTAACATCAACCAAGTCGGGATGGAAGGCCTGACTCCAAAACCGATGTGGAGACCCTGTAGGACTGGTTTGCCGGCGTCGGTCGGTGAAGCGTCAAAGATCCCTGCCCTAAAAGACAGGGAGTATGTCAACATGATCTAGGTTTGAACTAGGAGGTCGGGGTTGTGATCGAGCCGATTTTGTTGGGGATCGTTTTGGGGATGGTGTTGGTCACCTTGGCGGGCTTGTTTGTGGCCGCCTACAGGCAGTATCAACGGGGCAACAAGATCGGTCTTTGAAAGTTGCCCTGGGTAGGTTAGGCGGAGAAGAAGTGAGGTGGCATGGCGATGCACTGGCTGCGCACCGTTGCTGCTTTGCGGGAGCAGGTAACTGGCTGGCGGGGATCCACCATCGGCTTGGTGCCCACGATGGGATCCCTGCACGAGGGCCATCTCAGCCTGATCCGCCGCTGCCGCCAAGAGTGCGACCGCACGGTGGTCAGCATTTTCGTCAACCCGCTGCAATTTGGGCCCAACGAAGACTGGGATCGCTACCCCCGCGACGAGGAGGGGGATCGGGCCCTGTGTGAAGCGGCGGGCGTGGATGTGGTGTTTGCCCCCGACCCGCAGGAGATGGGCGCCAGCCCGGCAGCCGGCAGCGACCGCACCTGGGTCATGCCTCCCGAGTCCCTTTTGCAAACCCTCTGTGCCCCCCACCGACCGGGGCATTTTCGCGGCGTAGCCACCATCGTGCTGCAACTGCTGAACTTGGTGCAGCCGCAGCGGGCCTACTTTGGCCAGAAAGACGCCCAGCAACTGGCGATCATCCAACGGCTGGTCCAAGATCTGCAGATCCCCACCACCATTGTCCCCTGCCCCACCGTGCGAGAAGCCGATGGCCTCGCCTGCAGCTCCCGCAACCGCTACCTTTCTCCTGAAGAGAGACAGGTGGCCACCAGCCTGTACCGGGCCTTGTGTCGGGGGTATAACCATTGGCAGGCGGGGGATCCCTCGGCAGAAGGGATCCTGGCTGCCGCCCGTGCCGAGCTGGAGCACACCCCTGAACTGCGGGTGCAATACTTGGAACTGGTGGATCCGCAAACCCTCCAGCCGCTGGCCGAGGTGAAAGACAAGGGATTGCTGGCCATCGCCGCCTATGTGGGGCAAACTCGCCTGATCGACAATCTGCTCCTCTCTCCGGCACAAGGGGATCCCTGGGCCGAGAAAGCACAAAACGCGGCACCGCCTTCCTCGGAGGTGGCTTCTACCCCACGTCGCCCGCTGATTGCCATCGACGGCCCGGCAGGAGCCGGAAAATCCACCGTGGCGCGGGCAGTGGCCGCCCAACTGCAGCTTTTGTACTTGGACACAGGGGCCATGTATCGGGCTATCACCTGGCTGGCGCTGCAGCGGGGGATCCCGTTGGACGACGCCGAGCAATTGACCCAACTGGCCGCCCAAACCCAGCTCACCCTGCAAAGTGGCACTTCTTCGGCAGAGCCGACCCGCATCTGGGCCGATGGCGAAGAAATCACCCAGGCCATCCGCTCCCCAGAAGTGACCCGCTGGGTCTCTCAGGTGGCGGCAGTGCCGGGGGTGCGGCAGGAGCTGGTGAAGCGGCAACGCAGCATTGGCCGGGATGGGGGGGCCGTCTTGGAGGGGCGAGATATCGGCACCTATGTCTTTCCCGATGCTGAGCTGAAAGTCTTTTTGACCGCCTCGGTGGGCGAACGAGCCCAACGCCGGCAACAGCAACTCCAAGCCCAAGGGCAAATGGTGCCCCTCGAAGAATTGAAAGCCCAAATCGAGCAGCGGGATCGCCGCGACAGCGAACGGCTTATCTCTCCCTTGCGGCCTGCCCCCGACGCCATCCTGATCGACACAGATCACCTGAGCCAATCCGAGGTGCAAGACAAAATTGTGATGTTGTACCGACAACTTTTGGATCGATCCGGCCAAGCCCGTTTTGATCAATAGCTTTGAGCAACCGGTTAGGGATCAACACAGGATAAGTTAAGCTTTTCACAAGATCTTCCAAGATCTTCAGCAAGCTAGTCGGTTTGAACAGCTTGAGTGCTCTCTCGTTGCTCAATGAAGACTCTCATCGCAAAAGATGGAGTTGGTGGGTGTTTAGGGATTCTGAGCCTTGGGTTGAGTGCTGAACTTTGGCGAAACGGCTGAGGTGTCGAGGTGCCGGATGGGATCCCGTTGGTGATGAAAATGTGCCGACCCGCTTTTCTTTGCATTGGCCGAAGCTACCCATTTTCTGCTCTGGGCAACATGGATCTGGATCCCGTTCCGCTGTTGCGGACGGAGCGCTATGGTTAATGTCTTCCTCTTAGCCTTTTTGCTTCTCCTTTCGGGAGCTTGCTCTGGGGCCGAAACGGCCATCACGGCCATGGATAACTTGCGCCTGGAATCCCTGATCGAGGAACAAGGGGATCCGCAAGGCTTGTATCGACTGGCCCAACAACAGCGCTCACGGCTGATCACCACCCTGTTGTTGGTGAACAACTTTGTCAACATCGGCATTGCTGCCCTGGCCACAGCCCTCTCCATCGAGCTGCTGGGATCCCAGTTTGGAGCTTTGGCCGCCACTGTGCCCACCACGATCCTGGTGCTCCTGTTTGGAGAAGTAGCCCCAAAGTCCCTGGCGGTGAGTCATCCCCTGGGGGTGTTCCGCTGGGTGGTGCGGCCTGTCCATATCCTCTCGGTGCTGCTGCGCCCTTTTACCGACGCCTTTGAATGGATTGTCAGCCGGCTGTTCAACCTGTTGGAGCTCTCGCCGCTGACGGCCACCGCTTCCCTCAAGGATTTGGAGCTGTTGATCGACGTGCTGGGGCAGCGGGGGCTGCTGGATTGGCAAAAACGGCGCCTGTTTCGCGGGGCGCTGGCGTTGGATTTGCTCCAGGCGGGAGATGTGGCCAAACCTAGAGTAAAAATGGAGACCATCTCCCACGATAAAACCCTGCAGGATGTGGTGAAGCTCTGCCTGGAGACGGGCTACTCCCGCATCCCTGTGCAGGGGGAATCTAAGGACGAGATCGTCGGCGTCATCCACCTCAAGCAGGCCCTGCGCCACCTGGAGCAAAAGGGCAATGCCGAGGTGACCAAGGCCATGTCCCCGCCTTTTTTTGTGCCCGATACCAAGCGCGTCAGCCTGTTACTCAAAGAGATGCTGCGCTCCCGCCAACACCTGGGGATCGTGGTGGATGAGTTTGGCGGCACCACCGGCCTGATCACGCTGGAGGACATTTTGGAAGAGCTGGTGGGAGATATCTACGACGAAAGCGATCTCTCCCCCCTGCTGCTGCAGCGACAACGACGACAGCGCCCCTCCTCCCCTGGCTCCCCTTGAGGGAGGCCGCTAGCCGGCTTCTACAGAGTCTTCGTTGGCTTCGGGGGGGAGCTCCACAAAACCTGGATCGGCAGGGTAGCGGGCCACAAAAAAGATCGAGAAGCTGTGGATCCCCAGGCCTAGGCCCCACCAGCCCAGCAGCGGCACCAGCCACGGCCAATCCGCCCGGTACAACTGCTGGAAAAACACCAGTCCCGACGCGCTGCAGAGAAAAACGGCCAGGTGGGCCGCGTAGGTGTAGCGGTCATCCAGCTTGCGAAACTCGGGATCCCGACGGGAGGGCTTCCGGGGCCAGCGAGGCGGCATGGCAGCAACCCCTCACAACTCAAAACCTTCTCCAGTGTAGAACAAGCCACCACCAGGGATCCCTGCAGCCGTACGGGCTTTTTGCTCCTTAAGAGGTTTGCTGGGGATGCTCCCGCCAGCGGCAACTGGGGGGATCCGTTTCGCCGGGCTGGGCGGCAAACTCCAGCGGCCCGTTTTCGGTGTATAGGTGCAGGTCGAACCAGAAGGTGGATCCCTGTTCCAGCTTGCTTTCTAGGCAGATGCGGGTGTGGTGTTTCTCCAGAATGTTGCGCACAATGGCCAGGCCCAGGCCGGTGCCCTCCAAAGTGTGGACGCGGTTCTCGACGCGGAAAAAGCGGTCGAAGATCCGCTCTTGATCCTCCGGGGCGATGCCGATGCCCGTATCGGCCACCGCCACCCGCACCGCCTGCGGGGATCCATCCGCCTGTACCACCAGGTGGGCATGCACCGTCACCAGACCTCCCGACGGCGTGAACTTGAGAGCGTTGCCCAAAAGATTGGTCATCACCTGCAGCAGCAGATCGTAGTTGCCCCACACCAGGGGCAGATCCGGATCGACAAACTTGCGCAACTGGATCCCTTTGTCGCGGGCTTGCAGGTGGTGGGTGCGCAGGGTTTGCTCGATCACCGCCGCGATATCGACGGCCTCGAAGTGGTACTGCTTGCCCGACTCCAGACGCGACAAATCCAACACATCGTTGACCAAGCGGGTGAGGCGATCGGTTTCGCGGTTGGCAATTTCCAGATAGTCCAGCCGCTCCTCTGGCGACATCTGCTCGCCGTACTCGTAGAGGGTCTCGATAAAAGACTTAATACTAAAGAGGGGGGTACGCAGCTCGTGGCTGATGTTGCTGATGAACTGGGCCTTGGCCTCGTTGAGCTCCACCTCGCGGGTAATGTCCTGCACCGTCATTACAATCCCCTTGAGGTTTTGCCGCCGCGGGTCGGATACCGGCGACAGCAGGATGCGAACGACGCGCTTGATGGGGCCGCTGAGGTTGACGCGAATTTCCTCTGCCTCTTGATCCCCGCGGGCAATTTGCATCAGGGGGCGGGCCAACTGCTGCCGTAGATCCTCCGGCAACAGCTCCGGCAAGGGCTTGCCCAAGACGGGATCCCCTTCCCAGCCGAACATGCGAGAGGCCGCCGGGTTGAGCAGCAGCACCCGAAACTCGGCATCCAGCAAAATGGCGGCATCGACGATAGAGAAAACCAACGTCTCCAACTTGGCTTTGGCGGCGGCCAGTTCTTCGATGTTCTGCTCTTCGTAGCTCTGCAGCCGCTCCGCCATCTCGTTAAAGCTGTCGATGAGCTGGGCCAGCTCTCCCCCAAAGGGCAGGTCGATGCGCTGCTTGAAGTTGCCCTTGGTGATCTCCTGAACGCCCTTGACCAGTTCTTTGATGGGATAGGTGATGGTGAGGGCGTTGACCACGGATCCCAGGATGGCCAGAACCCACACTGCCAAAAACACCCCAATCGAGACCTCCCGCGCCAGTTGCGTGGAGCGCACAAGGGCGGGGTTGGGGTTGATGCCGAGGCCAAGGGTGCCCAAAAAGCGGCCCTGATGATAGATGCCGACAAAAATGTCCGTCACCCGCCCGGCGGGGGTGAGGTGGGTGCGCACCAGCGGCTGGCCCTCGGCAGGCGGGCGGTTGTCCGGCAGTTGCATGCGGCGGGTAAGGCTGAGGGAGGTTTTCACCTCCTGGTTGGAAAACGGGATCCCGTAGTAGATGTTCCCCTCCGGGTCGGCGTAGAGCAAATAGCGAATGCTGCTGGTGCTCTCAAAATATTGCCGCGACAGTTGGACCACTTCGCCGATGCGATCTTCTGCGATCAGGGGGGCGACATTGGCTGCCAATAGCAATCCCAGATCCCGGCCAAAGCGGGCCTCGTTAAAGCGGGCATTCTGCTGCACGGTGCTGACGGCCCAGAAGGTGAAGCTGCTCACCACCAGCGAGACCACCAGCGTGGCCACAAAGAGCAACTGGGTCTCCAGGCGCAGCTTTTGTTTCCAGCGCGCCCACCAGCGCCGCAGGGATCCCCAAAAGCCCCCTCCCCTTGTCGGCTCCGCAGTCTCCCCAAGCGAGAGCTCTGGAGGAGAAGAAGCAGCCGCCTCAGGGGATTGGACTTCGGCAAGGGGCTCGGCAGTGCTGACAGGAGACATGAACCCGACGTAACAACCCTGGAGAACGCTGTCGCCACCATTTTGACATGGCTGCCGACAGGGTTAAGAAAGGGTTAGATTTTCTGAAAAGATTGTTACAACAGAAGGGACACGCCTAGATCCAACTAGGGATCCTAAAGGCGCAAAAGGAAATGCTTCTAGAGGGGTTGCAGGCCTAGCTTCTCAAGCAAAGCCGCATCGGCGGCCGAGCCTGGGTTAGGCGTGGTCAACAACTTTTCGCCGGTGAAGATGGAATTGGCGCCTGCCGAGAAGCACAGCGCCTGGTCGCTCTCGGACAGGTTTTTCCGCCCTGCCGAGAGCCGGATCTGGGCTCTGGGCAGCAGCAGCCGAGCCGTGGCGATGGTGCGCACCAGCAGCAGCGGATCGGGAGGGGGAAGCTGGCCCAGGGGCGTGCCAGCCACCGGCACCAGCGCGTTGATGGGTACCGAAGTGGGCGGCGGCGTCAGGTTGGCCAAAACGTGCAGCAGGGCGATGCGGTCTTCGTCGGTCTCCCCAAGGCCGACAATGCCGCCACAGCAGATCTGCAGGCCGGCTGCCCCCACATGGGCCAGAGTCTCCAGGCGATCCTGGTAGGTGCGCGTCGTGATGATGCGGGGGTAGAACTCCGGCGAGGTGTCCAGATTGTGGTTGTAGGCCGTCAGCCCTGCCGTCGCCAACTGCTGCGCCTGAGCAGCCGACACCATCCCCAAAGTGACACAGGCTTCCATCCCCAGCTCGCGCACCGTGCGCACCATCTCCAGCACCCGCTCAAACACCTCCCCTTCCGGGGCTGACCGCCAAGCAGCGCCCATACATAGCCGGGTGGCACCGGCTTTTTGAGCAGCCATGGCCTGCTCGCGCAGCGAATCCAGGGAGATCAAGGGGTAGGTCTCGATCCCTGTCGAGTAGCGGGCGCTTTGGGGGCAATAGGCGCAGTCTTCCGGGCAGCCGCCCGACTTGATGTTGACAAGGGCGCAGAGTTGAACCCGGTTGGGAGGGTGGTGCTGTCGGTGCACCGCTTGCGCCTCGAACACCAACTGCAGCAGCGGCCGGTGGTAGATTTCGCGAACGTACTCCAGAGCAATGGCCATGCCGGCAATGTCCAAAACTCCCTAAAAGCTTGCCAGCGCTCTTAGGTTTGGTTACGATAAGGAGTCTGTGCTTTGAGAAGGCGAACCCGTCTCGCTTAGAAACTCAACAATGATAACCGCAGAAGCAGTGGCCAAAGGCCCTATCAGCCAATTTGTTGAGCATCACTTTCGCCACTTCAACGCCGCCGCCCTGGTGGATGCCGCCAAGGGCTACTCTGCTCACCTGGAAAAAGGCGGCAAGATGATGGTGACCTTGGCCGGCGCCATGAGTACGGCGGAGCTGGGGCTCTCCCTGGCCGAGATGATCCGCCAGGACAAGGTGCACGCCATCTCCTGCACCGGCGCCAACCTGGAGGAAGACATCTTCAACCTCATCGCCCACGACTTCTACGAGCGGGTGCCCAACTACCGCGACCTCAGCCCGCAGCAGGAGCAGGAGCTGCTGGAGCGGCACCTGAACCGGGTAACCGATACCTGCATTCCCGAAGAAGAGGCGATGCGGCGCCTGGAAAAAGCTCTGCTGGAAGAGTGGATGGCTGCCGACCGGGCCGGGGAACGCCACTTCCCCCACGAGTTCATCTACCGCATCCTGCGCAGCGGCAGGCTGGAGCCCTACTACCAGATCAATCCGCGGGATTCCTGGGTTTACGCGGCCATGGAGGCCAACTTGCCCATCTACGTGCCGGGCTGGGAGGACTCCACCACCGGCAACATGTACGCTGCCCACTGCATTACCGGTGAGATCCGCCATGTCCATACCGTCCGCACGGGCATTGAGTACATGATCCAACTGGCGGACTGGTACACGCGCACCTCGGCAGAGTGCTCCATCGGCTTCTTCCAGATTGGCGGCGGCATTGCTGGCGATTTTCCCATCTGCGTGGTGCCCATGCTGCACCAAGACCTGGGCCGCAAAGGGATCCCCCTGTGGGGCTATTTCTGCCAGATCAGCGACTCCACCACCAGCTACGGCTCCTACTCGGGGGCAGTCCCCAACGAGAAGATCACCTGGGGCAAGCTGGGGGTTGACACACCTAAGTTCGTCATCGAGTCGGATGCCACCATCGTGGCGCCTTTGATCTTCGCCTGGGTGCTGGGGTGGTAGGGCCGTCTCAGGGCACCTCCCGCTCGGTCGTCCCTGGAGCGGCAGCCAGGGGAAGGTACAGCTGTTTCAAACGGGATGAAGACATTTCGCCCCCCACTCCCAACACAAGGAGAGAGGGGTTGCTGAGGGTCAGCGATTGTCCTTATGGTTCGGGGCGGGGCCATTGGGAGAGCAGAATCGCAGCTTCCCAGCGCCTCATGTCCTGGGCAATGCGCAGGGGGGTAAGGCCGTAGCCGTCCGGCTCGTCAATCTCGGAGCCATGCTCCAGCAGCAGCCGCACCACCGCGGGGTTGCCCGACCAAGCGGCAAAATGCAGGGGCAGGCCGCCGGCCCCGAAGCGGGCGTTCACTTCGGCACCTCCCTCGAGCAAAGCCTTGGTCACTTCAGGATTGCCCAGGCGGGCAGCTTGGTGCAGGGGGCTGGCTCCGCCGCGATCTAACCGGTTGGGATCCGCCCCAGCGGCCAGCAAAAGGCGGGTGTTGAGGCCGCTTTCGACGAAGAACAGAGCCGTCTTGCCCCGCTCCTCGACGACATTGGCGTCTTTCCCCAGCCAGAGAGCCAGTTGCAGCCGCAGCGGGTTGGCGGTGGCCAGGACTTGAGGATCTTCTGGCAGGGAGTACCCGTAGACCCCCAGCCCTCCCAGCAGCAGGGATCCCAGCCCGACACCCACAGCCCACCACCTACGCTCCATGGCCCTACTCCTCAAAGAACAGGATGGCAATCCCTTGGCTGGGCAGGGCCTGGGCCGAAAGCAGCAACGGGTTGCTGAGGGCAGGTTGCGCGGCAGCGGCGGAAAATAGGCGCAAAAACGCTTCTAAAGGTTGCAGCTCGCATTGGGACGCCTCGGCGGCGGTGCGATACATAGTCGGGATGACCAACTTGGGCTGCAGCGCTTCGATGGCTGCCTTGGCCCCGGCGGGATCGTAGTTTTTCGGCCCACCCCCCACCGGCACCAGCAAGAGGTCAGGGCGAGCCAGCAGGATGGACTGTTCCCGGCCAATGGGCTGCAGGGCCCCCCCCAAATGGACAATGTCGATCCCGGCCATGCGCCAGCGCCAGCCCACGTTGAGGCCAAAGCGGGGGCCCCGCGGCATGCGCACCCCCTGCACGCGGATCCCATCGATGACGTAGTCCCCGGGCTGAAACAACACCCTGGGGTTGCCGGGCACGACGTCCAGGGCCCCTTCGTCGAGAAGGCGGCTGCTGAGCAGCACCAGATCGGCATTAACGCTGGGAGCAGGGTAGCCGGCTGTACAGCCCCCAGGCCGAAAGGGGTTGACCAGAAAGCGCTTGCCCTCCCCCTCGAACAAAACGCAACTGTGGTGCAGCCAGGTCAGTTGCAGGCTCTGGGAGGTGAACTCCAGGGATCCCCCTGGGAAAGGGGCCGTTTGGGCAACCGCCCATTGACCCCCTACGGCGAGGGATCCCACCAGGCCGGCGCTGGCTTGCAAAAGCTGGCGACGCTTCATGGGCACGGGATCCCTGACGCGACGACGGCAGCCGCTGGCTGGGACGATCCCGAGACATGGAGCTGAGCCAGGCGCAGGAAGTTGCCCAACAGGCGCTTGCCCTCCAGGGTCAAGATGCTTTCTGGGTGAAACTGCACCCCCTGAACGTGAGGATAGCGGCGGTGGCGCACCCCCATGATGATCCCACTGTCCGTTTGAGCCGTCACCTCCAGCTCTTCAGGACAGGTGGAGGGCTCAATGACCAAGCTGTGGTAGCGAGTTGCCGCAAAAGGCCGGCTTAGCCCCTCAAACACCCCCACCCCTTGGTGGTAAATCAGGGAAGTTTTGCCGTGCATCAACTCAGAGGCGCGCACGATCTGGCCACCGTAGACCTGGCCGATGCACTGGTGGCCCAGGCAGACGCCCAGAATGGGCAGCCTTGGCCCCAGCTCCCGAATCAGCTCCAGCGAGATGCCAGCATCCTCTGGCCGTCCCGGCCCGGGGGAAATGACCACCCCCTCTGGCTGTAGCTGGCACAGCTCGGCAACCGAGAGCTGGTCATTGCGAAAAACCCGCACCTGCGCCCCCAGTTCCCCCAGGTATTGCACCAGGTTATAGGTAAAGCTGTCGTAGTTGTCAATAACGACCAGCACGATAGCATCCGGCGACGAGACCCCATTTTATCATTGCCCAGGAGGCTGCTAACCCTCGGCTCGGCATTTAGAGCCAATACCCTGAGGAAGCTTGTATTCTGGAAGGTATAACACATAAGCAGCAGCGAGTTGGCTGGCTTTCCAGATGTCAATGCCGACTTCTTGGATCCCATGAATGCGCTTCTCTCCCCGGCAACCGATTTGCTGGACGAGTTGCGGCAGCTTTTCCCCTTCGAGCTGGACGAATTTCAGATCCGGGCCATTCAGGTTCTGGCGGCAGGGGAATCGGTGGTGGTCTGTGCTCCCACTGGATCCGGCAAGACCCTGATCGGAGAATATGCTATCTATCGGGCCTTGTCCCAGGGCAAGCGGGCTTTTTATACAACCCCTCTGAAGGCTCTTTCCAACCAAAAGTTTCGCGATTTCGGCCAGCAATTCGGCCCGGAGCGGGTTGGCCTCCTCACCGGCGACATCTCCATCAACCGGGAGGCGCCGATCTTGGTGATGACCACCGAGATCTTCCGCAACATGCTCTACGGCACGCCGCTCTCTCTGGCGGTTCAGAGAGGGGCCTACGCCAGTGAGATGGAACCTTGGGAGGATGCGGAGGCCCTGAACCGGGATCCCTTGCGGGATGTGCAGGCGGTGATCCTGGACGAATGCCACTACATGAACGACCAGCAGCGGGGCACCGTCTGGGAAGAAGCGATCATCTATTGCCCCCCCACAATCCAGCTCATCGCCCTTTCGGCCACCCTGGCCAACAGCGACCAGCTCGCCGACTGGATGAACCAGGTGCATGGTCCCACCCGCCTGATCGACTCCAGCCATCGCCCGGTGCCGCTGCAATTTCACTTTGCCAATCGCAAAGGACTGTTCCCCCTGCTGGAGCAAACGGAGTCGGGCCAGTGGGTTCGCAATCGCCGCCTAAAAAGCAAACCCTCCAAGTCCGGCCAGTCCTCCTATGGGGGGGTGCCAGATATGGTGCAGGTGGTGGAAAACTTGCGCCAGCGAGATATGTTGCCGGCCATCTATTTCATTTTCAGCCGCAAAGGTTGCGACCTGGCGGTGGCCGGTGTGGGGAACTTGGACTTAATCGCCAGCGAGGCAGAACGGCAGCAGTTGGCCGAGCAGATCGACTGCTTTTGCCGGGAAACGCCGGAAGCTGTGCGTCGGGATCAACTGGATGCCCTCTACCGGGGTATTGCCGCCCACCATGCCGGCATGTTGCCCGCCTGGAAGGGCTTGGTGGAGCACCTGTTTCAGCAGGGATTGGTGAAGCTGGTCTTCGCCACCGAGACCTTGGCCGCCGGGATCAACATGCCCGCCCGCACCACGGTCATCTCTTCTCTTTCCAAGCGCACCGATAACGGCCACCGCCTCTTGACCGCCTCTGAGTTTATGCAAATGTCGGGCCGGGCCGGGCGACGGGGCAAAGATGTGATCGGGCATGTGGTGACCTTGCAATCGCCTTTTGAAGGGGCGCAAGAGGCGGCGCGGCTGGCCACGGCGGGGGCGGATCCCTTGGTGAGCCAGTTTACCCCCACCTATGGCATGGTGCTGAACCTGCTGCAAAAGCACTCTTTGGAAGCGGCGCGGGATCTCATTAACCGCAGCTTTGGCCAGTATTTGCTCTCGCTGCAAAAGCTGCCCGAACAACAAGAACTGCAGCAGACGCGCGCCGAGCTGGAAGAGATCGACCGCCTCCTGGGAGATATTTCTGCTGAAGATATCGCCCGCTATGAGAAAATGCAGGCGCAGCGGCGGGAAGAACGGCGCATCTTGCGCTACCTACTCAAACAGCGAGAAGCCGAGCCGGATCCCACCCTGCGCCTGTTGGCTTTTCCCCACATCCAAGCCCAAGAGGAAAAGATCCGCGCCCTGGAAGCTCAAATCCGAGAGAATCCCGCCCACCAAGTGGGGAAAAAACTGCTGGGCCTACGAGAAAAACGGCAGCGCTTGCTCAAGCGCCTTGAGCATCTGGAGCGGCAAAGCGATTCGGTGCAGGAGTTGCGCTGGCAGCAATTTATGGCCTTGGTGGGGGTGTTGCAGGAGTTCGACTGTCTGCGGGAGTATCAACCTACCGCCAGCGGAGAGGTGGTGGCCGCTCTGCGAGGGGATAACGAGCTCTGGCTGGCGCTGGCTCTGCTCTCTGGGGAATGTCAAGGCTGTGCTCCTCATCATCTGGCCGGAGTTGTGGCTGCCTTGGTTTCAGAGCCTCCCCGTTCAGGTACCTACAGCCGGCTGCGCACCTCGGGGCTGGTGGAGGATGTGTTGCATGGGTTACGGGGCCTGCGGCGGCAACTGTTCCGCAGCCAGCGGCAACACCAGGTGTTTCATGTGCCGATTGGGTTTGAGCCCAGCTTGGCCGGGATCGTGGAACACTGGGCGCAAGGGACTCCTTGGAAAACCTTAGAGGCCAGTACCAACCTGGATGCCGGCGACTTGGTGCGCCTGATCCGTCGCACGTTGGATTTGCTTTCTCAGATCCCCTATGTCCCCCATCTGCCGTCAGAGTTGCGGGAAAATGCCCGCGAAGCCCAAAAGATGCTGGATCGCTTCCCGGTCAGCGAGCTGATCTAGAACTAGAATTACTGACTTTCTCTTTTTCAGGGACACAAGTGTAGCTATGCCACTGTTTGCAGAAAGCCTAGCTGCTAGCCTTTTGACCAACCCCAGTGTAATCCTACTTCAAAGCCTTCAGAAGTGATTGAGCTGCTGGACAGATTCCAGGGGTGTTCATGGATGATACTCTATCTGGGAAAAAAGCCTTTGGGCTTTATCAGAGTTAAGAAAATGAGGTGAGTACAACGTGCCTGACTTCAACTATTGGAAAGATAAGTACAAACATTCCTGGGAGGAGTCTGCAAAGCGAGAGCATAAGGTTGCAAAGCTTCTGGAGTCTATGTCTGATGGCAGAATTCAAGTTGAATTTAGAGGTTTAGGGACAGGCCAGTCAGAGTACCTACCTGGGAACGCAACACAGCATGGTCACGAGAAAGGTGATCCAGATATCTTTGTCGTTGGAACAAACGTGTACCTTGAAATTACTGGGCCATTGACAACCTCGGTCGACGAACATCAGCCTCTGTGGATTAGACCTGACAAGGTTCAAAATGCTCAAAGAAAAAGAGAAGGAGAACATGAGGTTTGGTTAGTGCATCACTTGCCTCGGAACGACTTGTTACGTACGGTAGCGCTCGACACTGAATTTTTTAATGCCTTGCAAGATGGAGAGTTTCCAATCGTTAACCCTAAAATTCGTGGAGCAGAAGAAAAGTATTACTCCATTCCAGCAAACCATCATTGCGTCGGATCAATAGATGTTCTGATTGAAAGACTGACGAGAGGAAGGTAACCCGAACTATACATTAACTAATTCGTAGAGCTAAACTTTACGCTAAATGTTGGCTAATCCAAGAAGAGAAGAAATTGACTACATTGAATCAGGGATCCGTCCGATGAAGCTGACAATGAGGTTTGGATCAGTGGCATTGGTTGTGCAGAGCTCGAACTGGGCTTGGCACTTCTGATGGCCAACTCCGTTAGGTCCATGCCCGACCCCGCTTGCCGTGTCCCACTGTAGCCTGGATCTCAGTGGACTTGGCCAGACTTCCCTGGACACCAAAAAGCCCAGAAGCCTCACCAGATAAGAACTTTCTGGACTTGGGTGGATACCAGTGGACTACCTGATAACGGAGAGAGTGGGATTCGAACCCACGGTGAGTTGCCCCACACAGCATTTCCAGTGCTGCGCCTTCGACCACTCGGCCATCTCTCCAGCGCACAGATTAATGACTTTCCAGCAGAGCTAAAAAGTCAGCTTTGTGATCCTAGCAAAGGATGGCGGTCACTAAGAGGATCCTTTGGCATCCCCAGGCCGAAACATTTGCCGCATCACCTTCCAGCGGGAGCAGCGCCAGTAGTCAACGTGGGATTCGATGAGACCTGCGGGGTTAAGCCGCATCTCTGTCCAGCCGGGGATGCACAGGCGGGGACGCCAGGGCAAAAAAGACAGGGATCCCCTCAGCGTCCACTCGCTGCGGATGTGGCTGCCGCTCTGGTGGATGTCGTGCAGCTCAAGATGGATATCCTGCAGCCAGCGCTCTAGGCTGGCGATCATAGCTCGATAGCGATCCAGGCCGCGAAACTCGTTGAGGGGATCCCGGAAATAAACCTGGGGGTCGTAGATGGAGTAGGTTTGATCCCGGGGAAAGCGGGCGTAATCGGCCCGCAGGATGGCCACCAGGTCGAGGCTGGGCTGAGAAGGGTGGCTCATGCTCTGACCTCAGCGGGAAGGGATACCGTCTCCCCCGGGGCAGGACAGCACAGCCGGATGGATTGGCCGGTGGCGGCGTTCAGGGATCCCAGCTTTTCCCGGAACTCCTCTAGGCTCCCCAGAGGGCGGATCTGGGCGGCAAACCAGCCGTGGTAATCTACCTCTCCCATAGCGGTGGGAATCACCTGCTGTGGGCGCAGGGCGGCCACCACCTGCAGGGCCCGCTCCGGCCCCATGATCACCTCGCCCAAGAGGGGAAAGATCTGACCTACCACCGGGATCAGCAGGGTGTGGATGGGGGCAAACTCCTGCTGCAGCCGCGGGCGGATATCCGGTTGGGAGAGGTGGGGCTCGTAGTAAAGCCGCGTCTGGGTCGGCAGCTCCTCCAGCAAAAAGCCCAGCTCCCGCACCGGCCCCAGGGGTGCTCCCGGAACCGCTGTGATGCGCAGATCTCCCCACTGCACTGACTGCCAGGGATCCAGGGCCTGCACCCTCTTAAAGCCAAGGCTCCGTGCCACGCGGGCGGCTGTCGGCGCAGCGAAAACCGGGATCTGCCGGTTCAGCCGCTGCAGGGTGGGGGGGTGGCAATGATCCGGCTGGCCCTGGCTGAGGAGGATGGCGTCGAGTTTGGGCAGGGTTTCTGGTGTGAAGGGCGGCACCTGGCGGTGCTCCAGGCGGATGAACCAGGGCAGGCCAAAGAACACCAAGGGATCCACCAGCCACGGATCCAGCAGAAAAGTCTGGGTCTGGGTATGGATTAGCCAACTGTTGAGGTCGATGCGGGTGAGTTTCATGGTGCTACTGCCCGGTGATGGAGAGATCGGCTACCCAAATGCGGGGACACAGACCAGCAGGGGTGATTTGGGGCTCCGGCTCGACGTAGAAAATCGACTGCAAGAGTCCTAGAAAATCCCCCGCTACCGTTGCCGCCTCGATACTGATGCGCTCTCCCTGGCGCACCCACCAGCCCTGAAAGGGCAGGGAAAAGGATCCCTGCAGAGGCTTGACTCCGGCATGGAGAGCCTGCAGCTCGTCAATCCAGACCACATTCTCAGCCGTGGCCAGGTCGTAGGTGCTCTCTGGTGGAGCCCCGGCAAAGACGTGGTAGTAGTGGGCCGCCACCGTCACCTTGGCGCCGATATTGGCATGTCCCGTGGGCTGGGCCCCCAGGCGTTTGGCGGTGCCGGCGCTGTGCAAAAAGTGGGTCAGAACTCCATTGGTGATGAGGGGAACGCGGCGGGTGGGAGTGCCTTCACCGTCGAAGCTAATTGCGCTCACGTTGGTAGGGTGCAAGGCGTCATCACACACCGAGAGCAGCGGCGAGGCAATCTGCTTGCCCAGTGAGTCGGGAGTGGACAGGCTTTGGTTGTCCAGGATGTTTTGGGCGTTGAAGAGATTGGAGAAAGCGCCCAAGAGGCTTAAAAAAGCTTCCCCGGAAAAAACCACTGTGTATTTCCCCGAAGGGATCCGCTCGTACTCCAGGTGGCTGATGAGTTTCTCGGCTGCTTCCTTGACGCAGCCCTGGATATCCAACTCCTCCAGGCTGCGGGCTACCCGCATAGCGCCGGCGCTGCGGGGTTTGCGACCCTCCTGTTCTGCCTTGCCGTAGAGAAAGACCGAGGTCAGGGTGTGGCCCTCCTGTCGCAGAGCCTGGTCGCTGTTGAGGTAAAAGCGGTCGATCTGCCGCTGGGCCAGGCCGTTGTAGGGTACCCCCTGGATGGCGGGATGGGATCCCAGTAAAGCCTTCTCAGCGGCCAGCAGTTGCTCCAGAAGCTCGCTGGCCAGCGCCAGCGGCCTTTTGGCGTTACAGGGTTGGAGAATGGGCAGCTTCGCTTCTGGACTCAATTGGGGTGCGTGTTCCCGCACGCCGAAGTGGCTGGCTTCAAAGGCCGTCTGCAGAGCCAGTTCCAGCCCTGCCTCGTCCACAGCGGTGGTGGAAGTCACCCCCACCTGGCCCTGGTCGTTCCAGGCCCGCACCGTCACACTGCAGCGGTGAGAGGCTTTTACCTGACGGGGCTCCCCCTGCTCCACCTGCACGCTGGTCTCGTCCACCTCGGCTCCGTAGAGATCAAACTGGGGGATCCCCAAACGTTTGGCACAGCTTTGCGCCTGTTCGGCCAAGGCCTCAACTTGCAGCATCGCTACTCCTTCCCTACCGACGGGCCAGCCAGGCGGTCAAGTCCTCCACGCTGTGGAAATCCAACAAAGCTTCCCCTAGCGCCTCCAGCTGCGACGGCGGCAAGGCCCAAATCTGGTTTTCCAAGGCCGGGTCAAGGGATCCCAGCTTCCGCCGCAAAAGCCGCAAAACCAGTGTTGCTTCCCCGTGTTGCAAACCCTGTTGCAAGCCCTGTTGTAAGCCCTGTTGTAAGCCCAGTTGCAGGCCTTCTTTGCGCCCTGCTTCCAACCCCTCCCGCAGAGCTTCTGCCCGCCATTCCTGGTAGATCACCGATTCCCTCATATCCAAGGACCTCATGATTTGCCGAATCAAGCCCCGATCCAATGCTAGTCCTGCCAAAACGGCTGTTGCCGCTGCCAATTCCCGCTGCTCGCTGGAGTCTGGCAAGCGCTCCAGCTCAGCAACGACTTCTCGTAAGGTTTCTCCAGGATCCTCCACCTGGCTCAAGACTCGAAAAGGCAGCAGGGCTGGCCAATCGACCCTGGCTGGCAAGTTACACTCCCAGAGGCGAACGACTTCAAACTCATGGCTTAGCCTTTCTAGGCGAAAAGAGGTTTGGAAGACCCGCTGCGAGCGCGTTTTGCGAAGATAAATGACCACCTGCCGCACCGATAGCTGGGGATATTTCCGATAGAGGCGGAGCCGATAGTCGGCCATGCGAAAGGGGATTTCAGGATCCGGATCTGTTTGAAATTCCAGATGCAAAATGCCCTGCTGTAGCCCTAGCAGAATGACCGAATCGGCTCGCATGGGCTCCTCCGACAGTTCTGTGGGCAGAAGCTGTACCGGCAGAGCTACCTCTCCCATCAGCCAACGGGCAAACTGCTCCGGAAAGCGCTCCGCCAGGTACTTGCAGATGTTGTCGTAGGCCATGGGGGATCCCTGAAACTAGCGCCCGCCCACGGTGATAGAGTCCACCTTGATGTGGGGCTGACCCACAGTAACGTAGATGCTGCCGCTGACAGAACCGCAGAAGCCAGGCGCCAGGCGGAGATCCTTGGAGCACATGGAGATCTTGGTCAAGATATCCTTGGCTTCTCCAATCAGCGTGGCTCCCTTGAGAGGCTTGGTGATTTTGCCATTTTGGATGAGATAGGCTTCTTCCACGGCAAAGTTAAATTGGCCAGTGGGGCCGACACTGCCGCCCCCCATGCGCTTGCAGTAGATGCCTTTGTCAATAGAGGCAAACAGGTCGTCCAGTTCGGCGTCGCCGGGGGCGATGTAGGTGTTGCGCATGCGGCTGGCAGGGGCAAAGGTGTAGTTTTGCCGGCGACCACTGCCGGTGCGGGGATGGCCGGTGCGCATGGAGCCGGCCCGGTCGGCCAGGAAGTTTTTCAAAATGCCCTTTTCAATGAGCAGGGTGCGCTGGACGGGCATGCCCTCGTCGTCCACGTCCAGGCTGCCAAAGGCCCCCTCGGAAAGCCCCTCGTCCCAGGCGGTGAGGTTTTTGTGGGCAATTTTCTGGCCTTTTTTGTCGGCAAAGGGAGTGGTTTTGCGCTCGATCTGGGTCGTTTCCAAGAGATGCCCACAGGCCTCGTGGAAGATGACGCCGCCAAAGGCGTTGGACATTACAATCGGGTAGGTGCCCGATTCCACATAGTCGGCATAGAGCATCTGGCCGGCGGCTTCTGCCAGCTCCTGGCTGTGGGCTACGAGATCCCAGCGGCGCAAAAAGTCGGGATCCCTGGTGCCCCCTGCGCGCTGGCTAACGGAAGCGCGATGATCCCCATCGGCACAGAGCAGGGTAGAACTAACCGACTGGGTAAGGCGGATGTCGCGCACAAAGGTGCCGTCGCTGCAGGCCACCAGGATCTCCTGCCAGTCACGGAAGTAGTTGGTGCGGCGGGACTGAACATGGTGAGCTTGCCGCTTCAGCTCTGCGTTGGCCCGCAGCAGGATCTCCCCCATCTCGGCAAGGGAGCTGCATTCCTTGAGCCAGCCGTCTTTACCGCGGCGCTCGGCGTAGTCCTGGAGCAGCCCTAGGTTGACGGTGGAGACCAAAGCAGCAGGGCCAGGGGGGGTGAGGCCCATCAAGAGCAGGCCTTTTTCTAGGGCAGCTTTGAGGCCGGCAAAGGAGAGATCGTTGGTGCTGACGTAGCAGTCGGCCAGGCCGCGAAACACCCGCACCCCCGCGCCGGTGGAAAGTCGAGGGGTGATGCTGGTGAGGGTGTCGTCTTCCGCCAGGCAACTGATGGAGTTAGCCCGCTCCAGGAAGATCTCCACCAGATCGGCGCCGGCAGCCCGCCCCCAGCCCAAGAGAGTTGCAAGGGGATCCCGCCAATCCTCGCCGAAGCGCTGCAGGGTGGGGCGGTAGTCGAGGTTGGGCAGTTCTTTGGATAAAAGCAGCATAGTAGGCCGAGAGCACTCAAAAGAGGGAAAGGGCAGGCTAGATGCCGCCATCTTTTGCTCCCTCAGTTTAACAAGACGTAAAGGCTGCCCTTTTGGGGAAAGAGACTCCAAGCTTGACAAGGGCAGAGGAGCGGCCGAAGATCGCTGCACAAGGATCCCTCACCTTGCAATGGCTGCCAAGAAAAGACCCTCGGAGCTTCAGCCCAGCCTATTTGACGATCCCCTAGAGCCACCTGCCTCTGCAACGGAGACGCTTCCCCAATGGGATCAGATCCCGCTCTCGGCTCAGGTGCCCATTCCCCCCGGCACCTATCGGGATCTAGAACAACTGGAGCAGCACTGCCGAGTCTGCCAGCGCTGTGAGTTGGCGGCCAACCGTACCTATGTGGTGGTGCACCGAGGTAACCCTAAAGCCAAGATCGTGATTGTTGGCGAGGGGCCGGGGGAAAACGAAGATCTGCAAGGCCTGCCCTTTGTAGGTAAGTCCGGCCAGTTGCTGGACAAGATCCTGGCCTCGGTGGGGCTGGATCCCGAGCGGGATACCTACATCTGCAATGTGGTCAAGTGCCGCCCCCCCAACAACCGCGTACCCACCCAGGCGGAGATGGACGCCTGCCGACCCTATCTCTTGGAGCAGATTCGCCTGGTGGATCCCTGGATCATTTTGTTGACGGGGGCCACTTCGGTGCGCTCCCTTTTGGGGGATAAGCGGGGCATTACCAAGATCCGCGGCGAGTGGATCCAGTGGCAGGGGCGCTGGTGCATGCCCATCTTCCACCCCGCCTACTTGCTGCGCAACCCTGACCGCACCCCCGGCAGCCCCAAGTGGTTGATGTGGCAGGATATTCAGGCGGTGAAGCAGAAGTACCTAGAACTTGCTGGCGCAACGCCACCCCAGCAGGACTTTTGAGCCCACTTTCCCTGTCGCTTACGTGGCCAGCGCTGCTGCCCTCACCCCCAGCCCCTCTCCCTTGGGAGAGGGGGGTATGGGATCCCTAACTTGCAGGCTTGAAGCCGCTCAGCAAGCCAAAGCGCAGCAAGCCGGTGGCATAGGCCCGCCGCATCAGGCCCAGCCCCAGCGCCCCACGAACGGTGACCCAGCCGCTGCGCACCAAAGCCGGGATCCACCGCCAATCGCGAGCCGAGGCAATTACCTCATCCCAAAAGGGGGCCACCCGCTCCGACCAGTCGGCGGTGCGCAACTGCTCGAACCCCACCTCTTGGGCCAGTGCTTCATACTCCGACAAGCTGATGACATAGGGCAGGCAGTACACGTCGTAGATCTGCTGCAAAAGCCGCTGATCCTGGCGGCTCAGGGATCCCTCGCGGTGGCACCAGGTCACCACCATCATCTGCCCGCCCGGCTGCAAGACCCGCCAGCCCTCGGCCAGAAACCGCCGCTTATCTGGCATGTGCTCGCCGCTTTCCAGAGCCCAGACCAGATCGAAGGTGTGGTCGGCAAAGGGCATTTCCAGGGCATCGGCCACCCAAAAGCGCACCCTGTGGCTCAGGCCGGCCTCCTGGGCCCGCTGCGTGGCCCGTCGGGCCTGGACAGGGCTGAGGGTAATGCCTGTTACCTCGGCGCCAAAGCGCCGCGCCAGCTCCAGGCTGCTCCCTCCAATGCCACAGCCGAGATCGAGGATGTGCTGAGGGGGTTTAGGATCCCCGATCTGGCCCCATTGAATCACTCGCTCCATGAGATCGATCTGGGCTTGGCGGCGATCCTTGCCGGTCTGGCCCGGCTCATAGTAGCCGTGGTGCATGTGCTCCCCCCACACCTGCTCCCACAGGCCGGAGGAAGCATCGTAGAAGCGGCGGATGCGTTGGTTGAGGGGGGAAGCCATCCAGGTAGGAGCGGGTCGGGATCCCTTCCATTCTGGACGATCTGGCCGTCCCTGCTGGCCCTGGACGCAGCCTGACAAAACCCCGATTAAGCTGGGAAAGTAGGCCCTTGCCGCCCATCCCCCTTTCTTAGACTGCCTTGGCCACCTCGGAATTGGCTCTGGAACAGCTTCTCTTCACCCCGGCCACACCTGCGCCTGACGCGGTGCGGGTCATCTACGCCTTTCCCAACACCTACTCGGTAGGGATCACCAGCCTCGGCTACCAGGTCATCTGGAGCCTGCTGGCCAGCCGCCGCGAGGTGGCGGTCGCCCGCCTGTTTACCGACCTGGCCGAGCCGCTGCCGCGGGATCCGGAGCTGGTGGGTTTTTCCCTGTCTTGGGAGCTGGACTACGTCCATATCCTGGATCTGTTGGAACGACAGGGGATCCCCCTCCAGGCCGAGGCGCGGGAAGAAGCGCATCCCTTGGTTTTTGGCGGCGGCCCGGTGTTGACGGCCAACCCTGAGCCCTTTGCTGCGTTCTTTGACTTGATCCTGCTGGGAGACGGGGAAGGCCTGGTGGAGCAGATGATCCAGACCTATCAGCAGGTGCGGCAGGGATCCCGGGCCGAAAAGCTGCAGGCGCTGGCTCAGGTGCCGGGGATCTACGTGCCCAGCCTCTACGAAGTCCACTACCGCGGCCCCGACGGCCCGGTGGAAAAGGTCATTCCCAAGCGGGACGGGATCCCCAGCTCCATCCGCAAGCACACCTTCCGCGGCAACACCCTCTCGGTGTCCACCGTGGTTACCCCCAAAGCGGCCTGGGAGAGCATCTACATGGTGGAGGTGGTGCGCAGTTGCCCCGAGATGTGCCGCTTTTGCCTGGCCAGCTACCTAACTTTGCCTTTCCGGGCGGCCGACGTAGAAGGGCATCTGATCCCGGCGGTGGAGCGGGGGTTGCAGGTTACCCAGCGGATTGGCCTTTTGGGGGCTTCGGTAACCCAGCACCCCCAGTTTGAGCCGTTGCTGGAGTACCTGGCGCAGGATCGCTTTGAGCAGGTGCGCCTTAGCCTGGCCTCGGTGCGCACGGGCACGGTCACGCCTCGCTTGGCGCAAGTGCTTTCCCGCCGCGGCAGCCAGTCCATTACCGTGGCCATTGAAAGCGGCTCAGAACGGCTGCGCCGGATCGTCAACAAGAAGCTGACCAATGAAGAGATCTTGGCGGCGGCCGCCCACGCCCAGGCCGGCGGACTGAAGGGGATCAAGTTCTACGGCATGGTGGGGATCCCGGCGGAAACCCAGGCCGACCTGGAAGCGACGGTTGCTCTTTTCAAGGAGCTCAAGAAGGCGGCTCCCCGCCTGCGCTTGACTTTGGGCTGTAGCACCTTTGTGCCCAAGGCCCACACCCCCTTCCAGTGGCAGGGGGTGGATCCCCAGGCCGAGAAAAAGCTGCAGTGGTATCAAAAACATCTGCGTCCCCTGGGCGTGGAGTTCCGTCCCGAAAGCTACAGTTGGTCGGTGATCCAAGCCCTCATCTCGCGGGGGGATCGGCGGGTGGCCCGAGTCTTGCAGTTGGCGCGGCAGTGGGGCGAGTCTCTGGGCAGCTTCCGCCGCGCCTTCAAAGAGCTCAAGGGACAACTGCCGCCCTTGGACTACTACGTGCACAGCGACTGGGATCCAGTGGATCCTCTGCCTTGGCAGCACATCGAAGGCCCTCTCACCCCAGAGCGACTGTTACAACATCGCCAGGAAGCTTTTTCGGTTGGCAGCTCTTGAAGGTGCCTACTTGGGCTGTTTGTAGGCGGCAATGCTACTGGCAATGATCGCCTCGGCTTCGGCCAAGCCTTTCCAGCCCAAGATTTGGGTTTCCTTCTTTTCCAGGCGCTTGTAGGTGGCAAAAAACTCCGCAATCTCATCCAGGCGGTGCTGGGCAATGTCCTCCAGCTTGGTTACCGAAGCGTAGCGGGGATCCTTAGCGGGCACACACAGCAACTTCTCATCCGGATCCCCGCCGTCGATCATCTGCAGCATGCCCAACGGGCGCACCGTGACCACACAGCCGGGGAAGGTGGGCTGATCCATAATCACCAAGCCATCCAAGGGATCCCCATCTCCGGCCAGCGTGTTGGGCACAAAGCCGTAATCGTAAGGATACTGCACCGAGGAGTAGAGCACCCGATCCAGCGCCATCGCCCCCATGTCTTTGTCGAACTCATACTTGTTTTTGCTGCCGCCGGGGATCTCAATCAAAATGTTGAGCAGGCCGGGCTTCGGTTGGGCAGGGATCCGCGACAGGTCGATCACAGCAGGCACCCTCAAAGTGGGAATAGACAGCCAGAGGGTATTTTGACATACTCCCTGCCGCAAAAGATAGAGGGACGCTTTGCCGGGAGCAGCCAACCGGCGAGGCAGGCTCCTCAGCCGGCCTTCACATCCCTTCTCCCCCCATCGGGAGGTGCCCCATCCTCGATAAGACCGAAGACTTGGCCTTCGCCCCCAAGCATGCGGGATCCCGATCCAGCTTTTCGATACAATTGCGGACACACTCCCCGGGCAAGATTCGAACTTGCGACCAATCGGTTAACAGCCGACCGCTCTACCGCTGAGCTACCGAGGATTAAGCGTTTTCCATCATAGGAGAAAAAAGCACCGCTAGGCAACTGCCGATGAGGAGCTCTTGGGTGGCCTTGGGATCCCCAGTTCAGATTGTGCGTGGGTTTGTCAACCCTGCTCTAGCGGAAAGTCCGGGAAAACGTCCTCGTCAACCGGACGGAAGCCATTACAATAGGTTACGGACATTCGCCAGCACCCCCTCATGGACTTCGGAGTCGGATTCCTCTCCAACAACGTCATGCTGCCGATCCTGGACTTTTTCTATGGGATCGTGCCCAGCTATGGACTGGCCATTATCTTCCTGACGTTGGTGATCCGCTTTGCTCTCTACCCGCTCAATGTCGGATCCATCCGCAACATGCGACGCATGAAGGTGATCAACCCTGTCATGCAGCGGCGGATGCGAGAAATCCAGGAGCAGTATCGGGACGATCCGCAAAAGCTGCGCGAAGCCCAGGCCAAGCTGTACAGCGAGCTGGGGGCCAATCCCTTGGGGGGCTGCCTGCCGCTGCTCATTCAAATGCCGGTGCTGTTTGCCCTGTTTGCCACCCTGCGGGGATCCCCCTTTGCCGCAGTGACCTACGACGTCAACTTGCAGATCCTGCCGGCGGAGGTGGCGGCTGAGGTGGTGCCCGCTCCCTACGTTAGCCCCAGCAAGAACATTTTTGTGACCGATTCTCTCCATAAGCCGGTGGTGCTGGTGGTGCCTAAGGGTACCAAGATCGCCGTCGGGGAAGAGGTGCAATTTTTGCTGCAGGGGCCGGGGGGCAAGCCCTTTGAGCAGTTGGTGACAGAAGCAGGTGGGGATCCCAACCTGTTGCAGCCCACCTGGAAGATCACCAAAGGGGAAGATCGCGCCCAGATCCAGCCAGACGGCACCTTGCTGGCCCTGCAGCCGGGGGACGTGACTGTGCAAGTGTCGATTCCCGGTTTGGCCTCGGATACCGGTTTCCTGTTCATCGACAAGTTGGGCCGTGTGGGAGCCTTTGACCCGGATGGCACCATCCACTGGGACATCATTGCCATGATCGTCATCTTTGGGGTGTCCATTTACCTGAACCAGTACCTGACGAACGCCGGACAGGATATGGGCAAAGAGGATCCCAGCCAGAGTTCCATGGCTCGTGTTACCCCGGTGCTGTTCTCGGCGATGTTCCTGTTTTTCCCGTTGCCGGCGGGGGTCTTGCTCTACATCCTCGTCTCCAACATCTTCCAAACGGTGCAGACTTTCTTGCTCTCGCGGGAGCCATTGCCGGAGAACTTGCAGCAGTTGGTGGAAGAGGAGCGCCGTCGGGCTGCCCAGACAATAGCGGTGGAGGCCAAGGAAGTGGAGAAATCGAGCAAGCCCAGGGCAGCCAAGGAAGGCCGTGAATCCCTGCCCTTTGAGCCCTAGGGAAGCCTAGCTGCTGGGGTGGACTTGTTGAGTGTTGATAGCTCACTTTCAACGTTGGAAGCTGCCCAAGATGAGCCGCCCTAAGTCTTCTACGGGATCTGCCGCTAAGAAATCTGACTCCCCCAGCAAGTCCACCTTTGTGGCCAACCAAGAGCGAGCCAAGCAGTGGTTGCAGCAGGTGCTGATGGCCATGGGGATCGCGGCGGAGGTGCGGGTGGTGGGTGAGGTGTTGGAAATCGAGGCGGCTTCTTTGACTTCGGATCAGAAGCAACTCCTGCTCTCCAAGGTGTCTGCATCGCCCTTGCCGTCTTCCAAAGAGGCCGGTCTGGAGGAAGAGCGCTCTCCTGTGGTGCTGGATGCGTTGCAATACCTGGCCAACACCCTTCTCAACCTCAACCTGCCGGAAGACCAGCAGCAGCCCTATATTTTGGATCTGGACGGCTATCGTCAGCGGCGTTTGCAGGAGCTGAAGGCTTTGGTGGCTGCTGCTGTGGAAAAGGTGAGAGCCGGTGGCCGCGAATACGAGTTTCCAGATCTCTCGGCTGCTGAGCGGCGGCAGATCCACACGCTGCTGAAAGACCCTGCCTACGCCGATTTGGAAACCTTCAGCCGTGGTAAAGAGCCCGACCGTCGCCTGGTGATCCGACTGGCTTCCTCGTCCTGAAAATTTGGGCCGCGACCCGTTGCGCTCTCTTGCTACCCTGACAACAGGGATCCCTGCTACCCAAAACGTGCGAAGGAGGGGGCGCGATGTTAAGGCCCATTCGTCTATCCGATCTGCGGCAGATGCCAGGTCAGACCCAGGCGTTGCAGTTCAAGCAATTTTTTGCGGGCTTTGAGAGCTTGACCCCTGTCGAGGGATCCCTAGAAGTCAGCCATCGGGGCCACTTTCTCGAGGTCAGTGCCGAAGCCCACACCATTGTGACTCTCACCTGTCACCGTTGCCTACAGCAGTTTAACCACCGGCTGCATCTGGCAGTTGAGGAGATCATCCTGATCCGGGAGCCCAGTTCCGAGCCTCTGCCCTTGGAGCTGGAATTGCAAGACGAAGCAGATCTGCTGGAGAGCCTGCCCTGCAATGGTGAGCTGGATGTCGAAGACTGGATGTACCAGCACCTACATCTGCAGATGCCCCGCCAGTTGCCCTGCCGTCCCGATTGTCCGGGCATTGGGGTGGAATCTCCCGCGCCGGCGGTGGATCCCCGCTGGGCAGCTTTGGCCTCTTTCTTGAAAGATTCTCCCTAGCTTTTTTGAATGTTGCGTCCACAAGTTCTCTGGCGTTTTGCTCGGCCTCACACCGTCTATGGCACCAGCGCCAGCGTGCTGGGCCTCTACCTGTTGGCGGGGTTCGTGGCTGCCGGATCCCTGCAACCGGTTCTCTCGGCGCTGCCCCAATTGGGCTTGGCTTGGGCGGCCTGTTTGGCGGCCAACGTCTACATCGTCGGCTTGAATCAACTGACGGATGTGGAAATCGATCGCGTCAACAAACCCCATTTGCCCTTGGCTGCCGGATGCCTGAGTTGGCGACAGGGGCTGGGGATCGTCGTGGCTTGTGGGGCGGCGTCCCTCCTGCTGGCCGCGGCTGGGATCCCTTACCTGTTGCTGACGGTGCTGTTGAGCAATGGGATCGGCACGGCCTATTCGTTGCCCCCCTTGCGTTTGAAGCGGTTTCCGCTGGCGGCCTCGGCTTGCATTTACAGCGTGCGCGGTTTGATCGTCAATTTGGGCCTTTACAGCCATTTTCAGCAGGTGATGCAAGGAAGGGTCGAGCTTTCTGCTCCGATTGTTTGGCTAACGGGATTTATGTCGATTTTCGGCTTGGTGATCGCCCTTTTTAAAGATATTCCCGACATGGAGGGGGATCGCCAGTTTGCCATTGCCACCTTCTCATTGCGCTTTGGGCCAGAGCGGATTTCAAGGTTTTGTATCACCATTTTGGCCTTTTGCTATCTGGGGTTTATCGGGGTGGGGATCTCCTTGCCCCTCGCGGGCAACGGCCTCTGGCTGTTGGTGGGTCATTTGTTAGGGCTGGGGATCCTCTTAGGCTATGGTGTCCACCTCGATCTCAGTCGCCGAGATGCGATCGTTGGTTATTATCAACTGATCTGGAAGTTGTTTTACTTAGAGTATTTGCTTTATCCTTGGGCTTTTTTCTCTTTTTTCTAGAGCATTTTCCTGTAGCTAAGGATCTGCCCAAGCTCAGGCCAGAAAAAACCTAGAGATACCGCTTCATTTGGACTCGAAAGCGGCCTTTCTTTGTTTCGGCTACCTCTTCAATTTGCAGCCGGCCGCGGCCACGAATGGCGATCCAATCCTGAGGGCCAACGGTGTAGCTGGCTTGGGTAATGGGCTTCCAATTGACCCGCACTTCCCCCCGTTGGATTTCTTCCACCATCTTGCTGCGGGAGATGCCGAACCCGGCTGAGGCCACTGCATCCAAGCGCAAAGAGGCTTCCACGCTGGTGATGGATTTGACGCGGGGGGGTTGAACTTTCAACTGGCTCAGAGGGATCCGGCTCACTTTGACAGGCACCGTGCGCACCTGAGTCAGGTTGAGGCTGAGATAGTCCACCAGTTCGGGCACCACAATGGCCTGGGCACCTGAGTCTCCCAACACGAGGATGTCTCCCACCTTCTCGCGGGCGATGCCGGCTGCCAACAAGGCTCCCAGAAAATCCCGGTGGGTGGCCGGGTCGAACAGGAAGTTGCCTTGAATCTGCAGGGCGGCCAAGGGGATCCCTTCTTGATCGGGCTTTGGATCCCCGACCTCCAGACTCACTTCAGAGCGAGCCAGGGCCAAGCGTTGGCGCTCTGCCTGGGGGTACCCTCCCCAAGCCCACACTTGGAGTTCGGTCAAGTTGCGCAGCCGAGCTTGCACCTCGGCTAGTTCGGGTGGGGAAAGGAAGTCGCTCCAGACCACTTGCCAGGTTTTGAGGGCTTGGTCTCCCCAATCCAAGACCCGTGCCAGGGTTTCTCGATACTCTGCCCCTTGCAGTAAATCGGCTTTGGGTAGCATTTTGGGGTGCTTCGACTTTGTAGCTCAGTCCCGTTTTTCCCATGCTAAGCTAGATACCCGAAATCCTGGCGGGCGTAGCCAAGCGGTTAAGGCAGAGGATTGTGGATCCTCCATTCGTGGGTTCGAGTCCCATCGTCCGCCCTCACCTCTCTCCCAACGTGAGAGATGAGTTCATCCGCAGCTCAAGACCAAGGTTCCCACGGCGTCAATGGCAGCCGTCCAACCGGCGTCGATTACCGCAGTTGCCTCCGGCATCTCGACGATCGCCGGCCCGCGCAGTTGAAACCCCACACCCATGCGCTGCCGATCGTAGACCGGCACTGACCGCATCTGGCCGCCCATCCAGGCCTCTCGCCGCCCCTTGAGGGGATCCCCTGGCAAAGGGCAAGGTGCAGTCAGAGGCACGGTGGGCAGAGCCTGCACCGCCCGCAGACGCAACTGGATCGCCTCCACCGGCTGGGCCGAATCCTGCCAGCCATAGCGCTGCCGGTGGGCCTGGTGAAACTGTTGTTCCAGGCGAGCAATCGGCTCTGACAGGTGCACCGGGATCTCCAGCTCGAAAGACTGGCCGCGATAGCGCAAGTCCAAGCTAAAGTGCAGCGCCGGCTCTTGTAAGTCGGCTTGGGCCTGGCGGATCAGGGGTTCTGCCCACTGGGCTAGCAGGGATCCCCCTGAATCCGACGCCAGCCGCTGCAAGGGTTGTAGGATGGCCCGCCGGTAGTCCCGCCGCAGATCGGCCAAAGCCATGCCCAGTGCCGAGAGCACGCCACAGGCAGCCGGGATCAAGATCTTGCGGATGCCCAGCTCTTCCGCCAGAGCACAGGCATGCATGGGCCCAGCTCCACCAAAGGCCAGCAGGGCAAAATCGGCAGGATCCCAGCCCCGCTCCACGCTGATCACCCGCAAGGCCCGTGACATGGCAGCGTTGGCCAGGGTGCGAATGCCAACGGCAGTTTCCTGCAAGCTCAAGCCCAAGGGATCCGCCAGCGTGGCTATGGCTTGTTCCGCCAGCTCCCGCCGCAACTGGACGGAGTCGCCCAACCGACCGCCGTCCGGCAAGTACCCCAGCCAGAGGTTGGCATCGGTCACCGTGGGAGCCGTTCCCCCTCGGCCGTAGCCGGCCGGCCCGGGGTTGGAGCCGGCACTCTCCGGCCCCACCTGCAGCCCACCGCCCGGCAACAAAGAGGCCAGGGATCCGCCGCCGGCGCTGACGGTGTGGATATCGATTTGGGGCTGCTGCACCGGCAGGCCGCACACCACCGCTGACGGGCTGACCTGAGGGATCCCATCTTGGATGAGGGCTACATCGGTGCTGGTTCCCCCCATATCGAAGCTGAGCAAGTGGAGGTAGCCGCTCAGGCGACCCAGATAGGCCGCCCCGTAAACCCCACCTGCCGGCCCCGAGAGCAAAGCCACCGAAGCGTGGGCCGCCGCCTGGGCAATCGAGGTCACCCCGCCGGAAGACTGCATGATCAAGGGTTGGGGGATCCCTCTCTCTCGACATCCTGAATCCAAGCGGTGCAGGTAGCCCGCCAGCGCCGGGCTGAGGTAGGCATCGAGGGCGGTGGTGCTGAAGCGCTCGTATTCCCGAAACTCCGGCGCTACCTCGCAAGACAAGGAAACGTGCAAGTCAGGGAAAGCCTCTTTCAAAGCGGCTCCCAGCCGCTGCTCATGCTCTGGGTAGAGAAAGGAAAACAAAAACCCCACCCCCACGGCGCGGATCCCGTCCTGCCGCACCCGCTCGCCCACCGCCTGGATCACGCGGCGGATCTCCTCCTCGGTCAGCGGCTCCAACACCCCGTCCACGCTGCAACGCTCCTTCACCTCCAGGCAACAGTGGCGGGGTACCACCGGCTCCGGCTTGGGCTGCGTCAAGTCATACAGAGAGGGGCGGTTTTGACGGCCAATGGCCAGCACATCGCGAAAACCCGCCGTGGTCAGAAACAGGGTGGGGGATCCCTTGCGCTCCAGCAGCGCGTTGGTGGCCACCGTCATGCCATGGCAGAACAAGTCAACCCAGAGCCCCCCTTTGAGCGCACCCAGCTTGTCCAGCGCTGCCAAGACCCCCTCCTCAGGGCTAGGTGTAGAGAGCACCTTCGCCGTCTGAATCTGGCCATCCTGCAAGAGCACCAGATCGGTAAAGGTGCCGCCCACATCGATCCCCAAGCGAGCCCAGCCTCGGCTTGCTGTCATCTGATCCAGATTGGTCGGATGTGACATACTCCCGACTCACGCCTAGTGATTTGGTACCTTGAAGCGGGGCTTGCCGGAACTGTCACCCTTATCGTATCTTCCCATAGGGCATTCCCCCAGCGCCCTGGCTCTGATCCCGACAGCCATCCTGAGGATAGGGTGCGGGGTTTCCCGCCAAAAAAAGATCCCCAAGAGGGGATCCCAATCGAGCCGATCACCAATCGGTTGGATTGCCGAGACTTTTACTTGTTGGGCTGAGGGGTGACCCGCAGGTAGGGCTTAATTTCCTTGTAGCCTTTCGGGAACTTTTCTTTGAGCACTTCCGGATCTTTCAGCGAAGGCGGGATAATGACATCGTCGCCGTCTTTCCAGTCGGCAGGGGTGACGACGCTGTACTTATCCGTCAACTGTAGAGCATCGATGGCCCGCAAAAGCTCGTCGAAGTTGCGGCCCGTGCTGGCCGGATAGGTGAGGATGAGGCGTATCTTCTTGTTGGGATCGATAACGAACACCGAGCGCACCGTCAAGGGCAGCCCTTCTTGGTTGAGGTTGGTTTGATCCAACATGCCGTAGAGCTGCGAGACCTTGCGGTCAACGTCCGCCAAAATTGGGTAGGTCAAGGTAGCGTTCTGGGTTTCCTCAATGTCTTTCACCCAGCCAACGTGGGAGTCCACATCGTCCACACTGAGGGCCAGCACCTTCACCCCTCGCTTTTCAAATTCGGGCATCAGCTTGGCAACAGTACCCAGCTCGGTGGTGCAGACCGGCGTGTAGTCGGCAGGGTGGGAGAACAACACTACCCAGCTATCCCCGGCCCAGGAATAGAAGTCGATTTCGCCGTGGGTGGACTTTTGCGTAAAATTGGGAGCCGTATCGCCAAGTCGGAGAGACATACGCTCTTTCTCCTCAGTAAAGGGTTCAGTCCGGTGAGGTCAGGATCCGGATCCTTGCATCGATCCGTCTGCTGTCTATTTTGCCACAAAAACTCCACTTTTCCGAGCGGATTTTAGGAGATTTTAAGATCATCGCCAACTTGCCCGCAAGGTGAGAAGCCCTTTCCTAATGTGAACAATTGTTGTGGGCAGTCTTAACATTCTGTAGTTTCCTTACAGGCTGCAACGGCGGCGTGCTAGGGGTATTGTAGACAACAGAATCTAGCTCCTCTGCTGAGGTCATGGGATCGATGGAAAGCCCAGAAGCAGCTACACCTTACAGCCTGGCCACCCTGTGGGCCCAAAAATATGTAGACAAGTTGCGGGCACAGGCGGCCTTGGGCGAGCTGCCAGGTACCCAATTAGCCGACAAAGTGAAGGGATCCCTGCGCTTTGCCAGCTCCCAGGCCTGGGCAAAAACGGAGCGGCTCTTGGCTGCTGAAATCCCGAGGCAGCGGCTGGATCCGGACTTGATCGATCCCTGGCAAATTGCCGAGGATTCCCGCGAGTTATTTGAAAAGGCAGCGGAAAGTTGGGGGGAGGGCCTCTCCCCGGCCCGCTTTTCGGTAAAGATCGCGCCGTTCTGTGGACGGCTGCGGGCCCGCTACAGTGAACGGGATCCGCGGGTGCTGGGCTTTTTAAGTATGCAATTCCACTACACGGGGCAAATGGTCTCGCAAGCCTTGTCACCTCAGGAGCGCGGCCTCTTCCACCCCTACTTGAAGGTCATGGACGACCACCTGTACATGCCCCTGCAGAGGATGTACGAGGGTGCCGCTGTTCACGCCAGCGACAACGCTTCTTCCGCCTCTTTGCTGGCTGTTCAGGAACTGCTGCCCATCGTAACCAGTGTGGCGGAATTTATCTGTGCCGAAGTGGCTCAGCGTTTCCCGGACTATCGCTGCGAAAGCGGCCTCTTGACGGATCTGGAAGTGCGGATCTCCAGCATCCGCGATGTGGAGATGTTCCAGGTGTACCTGGGCCTCTGTGCCCTGGAAGGCAACGTGGCCGCTGTCCAACAAGAGCTGTTTCCCCTTTGTGTGATGCTGTACCCCCCTTTGAAGGTGGAGTGGAAACTGGTGCGGCAGATGTTGGAGCTGTTGGATCAGGCTTTGCACTCTCGTCTCAGCCCAGCTAGCTACACCTTCCTCCTGCCTTACCTGCAAGCTGTACAGGGGATGTTCTCTCTGGAGGTTTTCCCCGAAAGCGACCCCATCTGGAGCCATCATCCCGATGTGCTGCGCTATATGGGAACGGCGCAGAAGCTGCTGCAAGAACTGGTCAGTCAGGAAGTCACTTAAAAATCCTCACGCTTGTCCATCTCCGTCTTTGCAGCAGGAGGGCTGTTAGGCTAGCGCTATTCCAATCCGCTGGGATCTACGGATTGTGCAGGAAAGGGTTGGGATCCACCAGCTCGGCCACAAATTGGTGCAGGATGGGCAGGTAGCGCTCCCCGGCCACCTGGA